>JALZDC010000236.1 GCA_030862755.1 Actinomycetota bacterium | reverse complement strand
GGGGTCCTGGGCGTGGGCGTCCCGCAGGCGACGGCGATCGCGGACGCGGCCGCGGCCCGCCGCGAGCACCTGCACGAGACCGGCCGGTACTGCCACGTGATCGCCGACGGCGGGATGCGCACCGGCGGCGACATCGCGAAAGCGATCTCCTGCGGGGCCGACGCGGTGATGATCGGATCGCCGCTCACCAGGGCGTACGAGGCGCCGGGCCGCGGCTACCACTGGGGCATGGCGACGTTCCATCCCACGCTGCCCCGGGGGGCCAGGGTGAAGACGCAGCAGGTCGCGTCCATGGAAGAGATCCTGGTGGGACCGGCCCACGAGAACGACGGTACGTTCAACCTGTTCGGAGCCCTGGCCACCTCGATGGCCACGACGGGCTACGCCACGATCAAGGAGTTCCAGAAGGCTGAGCTCGTGATCGCTCCTTCGATCAAGACCGAAGGGAAGACCTACCAGGCGGCTCAGCGGGTGGGGATGGGGCACTAGTTGGCGCCAGGATCACGGATGGCAAAATCTGGCACGGAGGATCCCTCCAAGCCCGTCCTCGTCGTCGATCTGGGAGCGCAGTACGCCCAGCTCATCGCGCGCCGCGTCCGAGAGGCGCATGTGTACTCCGAGATCGTGCCGCACGAGGCCACCGCCGCGGACCTCGCGAAGCAGAGGCCCGCCGGATTGATCCTCTCTGGAGGCCCTGCTTCTGTCTACGAGGAGGGAGCCCCCGTCGTCGACACCGCGATGTTCGACCTGGGCGTCCCGGTCCTGGGCATCTGTTACGGGCACCAATTGATGGCACAAGCGCTCGGGGGCGAAGTGGCGGCCACGGGTCAGGGCGAGTACGGCGGAACGACCTTGTCGATCGACCGGGCGGGCGGCATGTTGCTCGCCGACTTCGGCCCGGAGGAGCAGGTCTGGATGAGCCACGGCGACGCGGTCACGCGCGCGCCGGAGGGGTTCCGCGTGACCGCCCGCACGGACCAGATCCCGATCGCGGCGATGGAGGATCCCGAACGGGTCTTGTTCGCGGTCCAATTCCATCCCGAGGTTTCGCACACGCGTCGTGGGCAAGACGTCCTGAAGCGGTTCCTCTACGAGGGGTGCGGCCTGCTGCCCGACTGGACGCCCGTCAACATCGTCGAAGACGCCGTGGCCCGGATCCGCGCACAGGTCGGGAAGGCCGAGGTCCTGTGTGCACTCTCCGGAGGCGTCGACTCCTCGGTCGCCGCGCTCCTCGTGCATCGAGCCGTGGGCGATCAGCTAACCTGCGTCTTCGTCGACCACGGGTTGAATCGGGAAGGGGAGCCACAGCAGGTCGAGGAGACCTTCGGTCGCCACTTCGGCGTGCCGCTCGTGCACGTGAAGGCCGAGGATCGGTTCCTCGCGAGGCTCGCGGGCCTCACCGACCCCGAGCGCAAGCGCCGCGCGATCGGGGAAGAGTTCATCCGCGTCTTCGAGGAGGTCGCGCGAGAGCACCGTGGGGCGCGTTTCCTCGTCCAGGGAACGCTCTACCCCGACGTGATCGAGAGCGGCTCCCGAACCGCGGCGAACATCAAGAGCCATCACAACGTCGGCGGCCTCCCCGAGGAGATGGAGCTCGAGCTCGTGGAGCCCCTACGCGACCTGTTCAAGGACGAGGTGCGGCAGGTGGGCGCCGAACTGGGACTTCCCGAAGAGGTCGTGCAACGCCAGCCGTTCCCGGGCCCCGGCCTCGCGGTGCGGATCGTAGGCGAGGTCACGGCCGAGAACCTCGACAAGGTTCGGGGAGCCGACCGCGTCGTGCGGGAGGAGGTCCGCCGGGCCGGACTGGAACGGGAGACCTGGCAGGCGTTCTGTGTCCTGCTCGCGGACACGAGGACCGTGGGCGTCATGGGCGATGATCGGACGTACGAGAGCCCGGTGATCGTCCGGGTCGTGACGTCGGAGGACGCGATGACCGCGGATTGGGCCCGGCTGCCGCACGACGTGCTCGACAAGATCGCCTCGCGGATCGTCCGGGAGGTGCAAGGCGTCAACAGGGTTGCCTACGACGTCACCTCCAAACCACCCGGCACCATCGAGTGGGAGTGAAGTTCACGGCCGGAGGAGCTTGAACGACCTCCTCTTTGGGTGTTCCGTTCAGATAGAACCCAACGGAAGGTGGTCGCCGTGATCCGAGGTCTCCTGAGGAGCAAGGCATCCGTATCGCTGCTGGCCGTGACCCTGGTCGGTGGGTGGCTGGTGGCACCGGGTGTTGCACACGACAGCGCGAGCATCACGCACAACTGGGGCAAGCACTACAAGGGATTGGCGAAGAAGCTCTTCTACACGGAAAGGCAATCGGATACGAGGTTCATCAACGTCGGAGAGCAGGCGACCAACTCGAGTTTGCTCGATGGACTGGATTCCACAGCCTTCGCCGGTGCCTCGCACGTCCACAGCGGCGACGACATCACGTCGGGCACCGTGGCCGAAGCGAGGATCGCGGCCCCGTTGGCCCGAGACTCGGAGGTCATCGGCGTCGTGACTGCGGCGGACGGGGCCGGAAGCACGTTGGATGCCGATCTGCTGGACGGACAGAACTCTGCGGCGTTCGCCGGTGCCTCGCACGTCCACAACGGCGCCGACATCACGACGGGAACGGTTGACGAATCCATGATCGACGTGTTGCTCGCCCGGGTGGCAGACGTGTTCGACATCGTGCTTGCCGCGGACGGCTCCGGAAGCGGCCTCGACGCAGACCTCCTCGACGGGCAGGGCTCGGCGGCCTTCGCGGCCTCGTCGCACACTCATAGTGGCGCCGACATCCCTACCGGGATCGTGGCCGAAGCGAGGATCGATGCACTGTTGGCTCGGGACGCCGAGGTCTTCGGCATCGTGACGAGCAATGACGGCGCCGGGAGCACCTTGGACGCCGATCTTCTCGACGGGATGAGTTCGGGAGCCTTCGAGGTCGACGGGCTCTCCAACGCCGCCCGATGGTTCAAGGAGAGCGCGGACTCGCTCGCAAACACGGCCACTTCGGAGCGCGTGGTGTTCACGGCGCCGGAGAACATCACGATCACCGACGTTTTCGTGGAGCCCGCCGGGGCCGTGACCGCGAGCGACACCGCATACGCGACGGTCGTCGTCGCCCGGCGTGATGCTACCGGAGGTGGGAAGGTTACGGTGGCGTCGCGGACCACGCAAACTTCGGGGTCGGGCGGCACCGGGAACTGGACGGCGTTCAGCACCGTGTCGCTCGGGTCGTTGACGAACACGTCCCTCACCGAGGGGCAGAAGCTGACGATCGAGGTCACGAAGACCGGTGTGGGCATCACGCTGCCGATCCTGATCGTGCAGATCGAGTACACCGTGAACTGACGCTCAGCGGGCTTGGCGGAACGTGCACAGCGGCACGGGGCATGCTTCCATCAGCCCTTCGGAAGGAGGCTTGGGGCCGGCTTGTGAGTGGCTCCCGTAGCCTGGGCCCATGACGGTCCAGGATCGGGTGCTCGCCGAACGTTACGCGGTCGGCGAGCTCCTCGGGCGCGGGGGCATGGCCGAGGTCTATCTGGCGACCGACCGGCTCCTTGACCGGCCGGTAGCCGTCAAGGTCCTGGGGGGCTGGCTCGCGCACGACGGCACGTTCGTGGAGAGGTTCCGCCGGGAGGCGCTCGCTTCTGCCCGGATCTCACATCCCAACCTCGTGGCCGTCTTCGACACCGGTTCCGAAGACGGCGTGCACTACATCGTGATGGAACACGTTCGCGGGGAGACGCTCGCCGACGCGCTGCGCAGAGATGGGCGACTCCCACCCAACGGGGCGACGAGGATCGCTACGAGCGTGGCGGATGCGCTGGGCGTGGCCCACGCCGCCGGGATCGTGCACCGCGACGTGAAGCCGGCCAACGTGATGCTGACCCCGGACGGTCGCACCAAGCTGATGGATCTCGGGATCGCTCGAAGCATGGACGGGGAGAGCATCACGCGCACCTCATCGATCCTGGGATCGGCCGGCTACATCTCGCCCGAGCAGGCACGGGGTGATCCGGTCGACCGTCGCTCCGATATCTATTCCCTCGGATGCGTGATGTACGAGATGCTCACCGGCCGTCGGCCGTTCGAGGCCGACGATCCGCTCGCCGTCGCCTATAAGCACGTTCACGAGGCCCCGATACCTCCGACGTCCCTGGAGCCGTCAGTCCCGCTCACCCTCGAGGCGGTGACCCTGCGCGCCCTGGAGAAGGACGCGGCTCTGAGGTTCCAGACCGCGGCAGATATGAAGGCGGCCCTGGACGACCGGACGGCTCCCCCGGCCCCGGCCGCGGCGACGACATCCCCCACCCTCGAGGCGACCACGACGCTGCCCTTTGCGCCCAGCCGCACCCTTCCGCGGCGCGCCGACCGGCCGCAGCGCCGGCGTGCCCTGATCCCGATCCTTCTTGGGCTCGCCGCGCTCGCCCTCATCGCCGCAATGGCGTTCGCTGCCTCCGAC
>JALZDC010000115.1 GCA_030862755.1 Actinomycetota bacterium | reverse complement strand
GGGTTGCCACTCACTAGGGTGCGCCCGCATCTCACCCGTCTCCGGCCGCCGGCGTCGCCCGCCTGCAGCCCGACGGCCGCAAGTATCGGCTCGATCGGGAGACGCCGCGTTGGGCCGCCCAGCAGGTGGGACCGCCCCGCGACGCAAGGATCGCCCTCGGCGCGGCCAACGAGGACGAGAGGCGGTGCTGCGGACCTTCTTCCGCGACGGTCGGCTGACCGAGATCCCGGCGGAGGGCATCGAAGCGACGGATATCCTCGAGCGGATCGCGACCGAGTTCGACCCGGGCGATCGCTACGACGGGGCGCGAGGTGAACGCGATCGTCGGGCCCCTTCAACGACCACGCCACGCTCCGTCGACACCTCGTCGACGAAGGGTTCCTCGATCGAGACACCGGCGGTACTGGGTGCGGGCGGCCGCATCGATGTGTAGACGCGCTACGCGCAGCCGGGTAGTGTCCATGCGGAGCCGCCGAGCGGGACCTTCCCATCGGCGGTTCGGCACGTTACGAACGAGATGATGCCTTGAGGCGAACCCGATCCACGATCGCGACCCTGCTGCTGATCTCGGGCGTCCTCTTCGGAGCGACACCCGCGTCCGCCCACCACGTGCCCGGACCCTGCGACTTCCACCGTCACGACGGCGAATCGATCCGGGACTTCGCCAGGCGAAGGATCGTGTGCGCTGTGACTCGGTTCGGCCCCGTTCCCGGCGGAACCGCACGTGCGATCTGCATCGCCAGGCGTGAGAGTGGCCTGAACCCGTCTGCGACATCGGAGCCCACCGGCCGGTATCGAGGCCTGTATCAGCATGACCGTGACTACTGGCTGTCGCGCTACAACGAGCACACCGGGGCAGCGTGGGAGCTTTCCCGTCGCGCGCTCAACGGACGCACGAACGCGATCGTCACCGTCCGGATGGTGTCCCGAGCGGGAACGTGGTTGGGGGCGGGCTGGCCCCGGAAGGAGTGCTGAGCGGCAGGGTGCGGCACTGCCCCGGCCGTGGCCGCCGAGAATAGACTCCGCCCATGGCGACCACCGACAAGGATGTCGAGACCGCGAAGACGACCACCGTCGAGGAACGGATCGACGAGCTGCGGAAGCGCAGGAAGGCGGCCCTCACGCCGGGCGGCAGGGACGCCGCGGCCAGACAGCACGAGCGCGGGAAGCTCACCGCCCGTGAGCGGGTCCAGCTCCTGATGGACAAGGGCTCCTTCGTCGAGACCGATCCGTTCGCGGTCCACCGTGCGCACGACTTCGGGATGGATCGCAAACGCCCGCCCGGCGACGGCGTCGTGACGGGCTACGGGACCGTGGACGGCCGCAAGGTCTTCGTCGGGTCACAGGACTTCGCGGTCTTCGGCGGCTCCATGGGCGAGGTCCACGCGCAGAAGGTGTGCAAGGTGATGGACCTCGCCATCTCCACCGGCGCGCCCTTCGTCCAGATCAACGACTCCGGAGGGGCGCGCATCCAGGAGGGCGCCGCGTCACTCGCCGGCTACGGCTTCATCTTCGAACGCAACGTGCGCGCGAGCGGTGTGATCCCTCAGATCTCCGTGATCATGGGTCCATGCGCCGGCGGCGCCGTTTACTCGCCGGCGATCACCGACTTCACGTTCATGGTGATGGAGACATCGCACATGTTCATCACCGGTCCCGACGTGATCAAGACGGTGACCGGGGAAGAGGTCACCTTCGAGGAGCTCGGTGGCGCGATGACCCACGCGACCCTGTCCGGCGTGGCCTCGCTGATCGGGGAGGACGACGAGGACGTCCTGAACCGGGTGCGGTACCTGCTCTCGTTCCTCCCGTCCAACAACCTCGAGGACCCGCCCGCCTACGCGACCACCGACGATCCGGAGCGGATGGACGATGCGCTCACCCACGTCGTGCCCGATCGGGCCCAGGAGCCGTACGACATGCACGAGGTGATCCGAAGGGTGGTGGACGACGGCGAGTTCCTCGAGATCTTCCCGCTCTGGGCGATGACGGTCGTGACCGGGTTCGCGAGGCTCGACGGCCGGACCGTCGGCGTCGTCGCCAACCAGCCGAAGGTGAAGGCCGGGACGCTCGACATCGATGCCAGCGAGAAGGCGTCACGGTTCGTACGGTTCTGCGACTCCTTCAACATCCCGCTGCTCACATTCGTCGACGTGCCCGGCTTCCTCCCGGGCACGCAGCAGGAGTACGGCGGCATCATCCGCCATGGCGCGAAGCTCCTGTACGCGTTCGCCGAGGCGACCGTTCCGCGCATGACGGTCATCACGAAGAAGGCGTACGGGGGGGCGTACCTCGTCATGAACTCGAAGCACCTCCGGGCCGACGTGTCGTTCGCCTGGCCGACCGCGGAGATCGCGGTGATGGGAGCCGAGGGTGCCGTGAACGTCGTGTTCCGAAAGGAGATCGAGAAGGCAGCCGACCCGGAGGCTCGACGCCAGGAGCTGATCCGCGAGTACCGCGAGAAGTTCTCGACGCCGTACGCGGCCGCGGAGCGGGGGTTCATCGACGACGTGATCGAGCCCGCCGAGACGAGGCCTCGATTGATCAGGGCCCTCCGGATGCTTTCCACCAAACGCGAGATGATCCCGGCACGCAAGCACGGGAACATCCCTCTGTGACGATGAACGACGCCCTGCCATGAACTGGGCCGGTAACGGTCGGCGCTTCGAGATGCCGGAGGGGATCTCTCCGGAGGAGGAGCGGGCGATCCTGATGTCGCTCGAGCGCTACTTCTCCACCGAGAACCCCAAGCCGCCGGCATGGGTGCTCCAAGGACGGATCGACGCAACGGGTTTCGGGGCGCTGCAGGTGCGCCGGTTCGCCCGGGAACCGTGGCACGGGCAGTGGGTGGAGTTCGCGCGCAAGGGCGTGCCTACGGTCCACGGCCGCGGCGACGTCCGTTGACGACCGCGGCCGACTACACGCATCGCCCCAACTGCCTGGCGGAGTACGGAGCCTGGTCCACGATCTGCCTCGACTGCGGCTCGGTGCTCGTGCCAGGCCCATCCCCGGTCCCAGAGGTCCAACCCGGCCGCGTGGAGGTGATGGAGCTCGCCGAAGACGCGGCGACGGGATCGCTCGACCGTTTCGCCCTCGAGGAGGAGCAGGTCGTCTCACCTCGATGATCGAGGAGGACGTCGATGCGTTCCTCGCCGCGCTCGACGGGGAGGAGGTCGCCGTCGATCCCCGGCAAGACCGAGCAGGGAGCGATATGGCCGTCCTCACGTGGACCCGTCTGCGT
>JALZDC010000106.1 GCA_030862755.1 Actinomycetota bacterium | reverse complement strand
GGCTTGCGTAGGGCACCGATGACGTCCTGTTGCTCGACGTCGTCGGGATCCCAATCGAACTTCTCGTCGAAGAGATCGGAAGCAAAGCGCACGAGTTGGGGGTAGTCCTGCACCCCTCGCCCCAAGGTGGCGCTGGTGGCAAAGCACCGCAGGCGGCCTCGTTCGCTCCTTACCACCCGGTCACGAACGCGGCGCAACAGCATGGCGACCTCAGTGCCCTGCGCCCCGTTGTAGACGTGCGCTTCGTCCAGGACGATGGTCCGCCAGTGGCGCCCTTTGAGACCATCGAAAAGGGCGCTGTCGGCGGGCCGTAGCAGGAGGTACTCGAGCATGGCGTAGTTGGTGAGGAGGATGTGGGGTGGCGCCTCCTGCATCCGGTCGCGCGAAAGGAGTTCGTTGGGAAGCCGCGGCTCGCCCGGGAAGCGGACCATGAAATTCTCCTCGGCCCTCGCGTCGTCAGTCGGCGTCTCGCCGACATAGCGACCGAAGGTGATCTCCGGCAGGTCTGAGAGGAGTGTTCGCAGGCGCTTCACCTGATCTTTGGCCTGAGCGTTCATCGGATAGAGAAGAAGCGCCCGTACTCCAGGCTCGGCCAGCGTCCCCGCCTCGGCCTCGCGTAGCAGCTGGTCGACGATCGGAAGCAGGAACCCCTCGGTCTTGCCCGACCCCGTGCCCGTGGCGATGACGAGGTTGCGACCACGAACAGACCGGCGGATCGCCTGCTCCTGATGAACGTAGAGCGGACGGTCAACCGGGAAGGCCGTTCCCGTCAGCCTGCGAAATCCCGTCGAGAGCACGCCCTCGGCGACAAGGTCCGCCACCGAAGCCCCCGTCACGAACGGGGCCGACGCCTGCAGAAATGGGCCCTTGCTGAGCCGGAAGTCGTAGTCAAGGGCGTGCTGCAGTTCCCGTTGGAGGTCACCCCGTCGGGGACTAAAGGACGACAGGATGTAGCGACGGTAGGACGACGCGATGCGGCGCGACGCGGCCAGCGGATCGAGAATGTTCATTCCTCTACCTCCGAGAACAGTGGGTCGAGAGTCAAAGCCCTGGCGAGCACAAGGTCGTGTGTCACCAGCCGAGGGGCGAAGGCGACGGCTTCCGCCAAGGCCCGCCGTGCCTCCGGAACAGCCGAGGAGTCGAAGAAGATATGCATGGCTGCGGCCAGGGTGGCTTGGGGAAGGGCGGCCCAGGGCTCTGTCCCAGGTGGTGGCTCCCGAGCGTCGAGGTGAGCCACCAAAATTGCGGCGGGAGCTGTGAGGTGATCGACCAGGCGGGCGGCCTCCCGCCACCATGCTTCTGGGTCACCCGTCTTGGCCTTGTGGGCGAGGAGCCACTCGAAGTTCGCCAGAACCCAGGCATCGAGCTCGAGCAGACGGCCGGGCACCAGCTCGCTCGAACGCTGGATCGCGCGCAGCTGATCGTCGCCCATGCCCACGAAGTGCTGCGTGACGGGGGCGCCGGTGCTGATCGTCTCGGCGCCGTCACTGGGGTCCCACCCCAGGAACTCTCGAGCCCGGGCTGCAGCGGCTTCATCGGGCTTCGATGACAGATCGAGGGCAGCAGCCATCGCCGGCGCCACTTCCCAGAGACCTCTTATTGTTGCTTCCTGTATCGCCCCCTCGGGAGCCGGCGCTAACCCCGACCCGAGAGCCAGCGTCAGCAGTAGGAGATCAGTGGAACCCAGCAATCCCGATTCCGCGGCGGAGGTGGCGGCTACTGCGAGGCACGACGGATCCGCACACAAGAGCGGGGCGACAGCCCAAAGCTGGCGGGCGGTCAGATCCGGCGTGCCTGGTCCCGCCAAGACGACCTTCACGGCGTGCAACGCAGCGGGAAGAACCATCGGTAGCTCGTCAGCCTGGACGCGTCGGGGAAGACGGCCGGTGATCAAAGCACTCTCGAGAACGGCGAGGACGTCGTGTAGCGGAAGCCCCAACACACGATTTCTTGCCTCTTCTGGTGTCCCGACCCGAATTCGTGCCACGCCTGGTCGGAGGCGCAGGGGCCGGCAGGCCGGAGTCCACCCGTCGTCGATGGCCACCTCAGCCAGGTAGGTCCCTGGCGGCAAATCGTCCCGTGAAAACCTTGCACTGCCGACCTGGCCATCAGGGATGGTCGCCTCAATCGGCCCCTCCCAAGGACGCTCCAGTGACCAGAGCCGCGCGACGCGATTTCGGTGCTGGCGCTCCTCGTCGAAGTTCAAGTCCACGACGGTGTGGTCGCCGACGACTTGGCTCGTGCACTCGAGCCTTGTGACGTGCAGAGACGGCCGGAGGCGGGCGACTGTGAGTGGGCGATGCCCGACTTGTAGGACCAACGACAGCGACGGGGCGTCGGACAAGCGGACGGAGTCAGCGAACCGCTTAAGGTCGAACGCCCAGCGACCGTCCGGTCCAGAACTCCGCGCGTCCTCACTGCGCTGAACAGTGTGTCCCTTGGCGGTCAGGCTGAGACCGAGAGGCACGTCGGCTTGGCCACATCGCACGACCAGGGCGAACGCGTCGCCTCCGACAACGTCGTCCTCAGCGAGCAGGGCAACGACGTCGGACATGCGTAGGTCGGGGACGCTCGCTCGAGCCACGCCCCACAGCACCTTGGGGACCTGGATCTCTAGGGCCAGCTTCCCGGCGCGGCACCGAAGCACGTCGGTCTCGGCCGGTAGTCGAAGGATGACGGTTTCGCCAGGCTTTCCGTCATCAATGCCGACTACTTCCGATTGGACCCGAACGGCAGCGTCTGGGTCCTGCGGAAACAGGAGTCGATCCGGACGTTCTACGCGGAGACCGGGTGCCAGCGCGAATCTGGTCCGCAGGTCCGAGCCCAACGGGCCTTGCACCACAAGATTCACCGCCGCGCAGACCCGACCCAACAGCCCGGTTAGGTCGATAAGGCCGTCGTTGTCGACCTCAACCGAATGCCAGGTCCCGTCGACACCAACCCTTGCTTGCCAGGCCGACGGCGGGAAGGCTCCCACGACGGGGAGCTCGACGGCGGGTAGGGACGAATACACGTCTTCCCCTTCTGCGGTGGTGACCCCTGGTACGGGCGTTCCGACCAGCCGAGGTCGCTCGGCGCCGGGACGCACACTGACACGGCGCTCCCTGAGCGAGCGGTCGACCAGCGAAAGGGCGCGGAGGCCGCCCAGACTGAGGTGGCGGAGAACGAAACCAGACCAATCTCCGGTGAGTTCGGGGAGCTCCTGCACCTCATCGATCGTGACTCGGGTCCCGTCGGACTTGATCCCATCGACGCGCACCTCGCCCGGAGTAAGCACCCAGACCTCGTCAGCACGCAATCCGGCTCCGGCCGGAAGTAGCCGCCCGGTGGCAGGCTCAAACAGCAGGGCCGGGATGTCGTCGAGGCCTTCGAACGTGAGGTCGAGCGACTCCTCCCCGCTCTCCAACAAGACGCCCCATGACTTTGCAGGTCGCAGACGAATCTGACGGCTCTCGAACGCCGAAGTGGGAAAGCGTTCGAGTTGCCCATCTGCCTGCAATCGCCACGATGCGCCCGACGCTGCGTTTACGGGAGGTAGTGAGAGAACAAGCCCCGACGGGTCCCAGGGGTCGACGCGTATCGTGGGACGTGGGAATGTGGACCGCTCGGATCTCGGCCCCGGCGCAGGACGGCCAGGGCGGTCCCGGAAAGCCTGGACGATATAGGGGGGCAGTCCCGCCACGACAGGTTCGGCGACGGTACCCGTAAGTTCAAACGCTCGGACAAGGTCGAGGCAGCGATCCAGAAGGTCTCGGGCCAACTCCCCACCGAAAAGCAGAAACCGGCGAACGGGGATGTCGATGCCGAAGAACGCGCTCTTCCGGCTGCGCCAAAAGCCAAGCAGCTCGCGAGCGTCGCCGCCCGCCTTGTTGGCGTCGCGTAGGAGAAGGTCAAAGAAGTCGCTAAGGCAGTACTTCGGAATGCCGCCGTGGGCCAGCATCGGTCCGACGTATCTCAGGGCGTTGTCGCCTAGGACAAGGTCCTCGAACGTTTCCAGTTGAAGGGCTTTGAGGGCCTCGACGAACAGCGGTCCGGCCCGTTGGTCGATGCCTCGCACACTCACAGCGCCGTAAAAGTCACCAGCCGTGTACCCGTGCACTCCATGGCCGGCCATATAGGCGACAAACAGGGCCGGATAGCGACGAGCCACACTTCCCACAGAGGCGGAACTACGAATCAAAAGTCTCATTGCCTCCTCGTTGCGCCGGTGCAAAGAAGAGTCAAGCCCAATCTCGGCCACTATCCGCCGGCCGACAAGGCGCTCTTGAAGGTCACGCTCAACGCCAAGCGCATCGCCGGCCTCGATTGAGGACCGGTACCAGCGGCCGCCGAATTGGGCGAAACGTTGGGGGTACGTGCGGAGGATGGCAGCTACCCAGCCAACCGGCACCTTTTGCTTGGCGGTCCCCAGGCCTTCATGCAACTGACCAGGGGTGAGTCCCGGCGAGCGCCGGAGCAGAGATTCGAGAATGTCGGGAACAGTGTCGGACACCGAGTTGCCCACCCCTTGCACTCGGTGTGCGCGGCCATGCCACCGGACGTGGGCCACCTCGAGTAGCGACTGCAACCTAGCCT
>JALZDC010000085.1 GCA_030862755.1 Actinomycetota bacterium | reverse complement strand
TCAGGTTGATGTTCGTGGGGATGCCGTAGTGCTCGCCCCCGGACTCACCGAGCGAGAGGAAGTACTCGCCGAACGTGTCCTCGAGCTGCCCGATATCGAAGCCGAGATCCTCGAGCGAGACCGCGTTCCCGGACTCGGCGTGGTCGACGACACCGCCGGGCTGCGGGAGGAGGATCACGTCGAGGGTGCCGCCCGCGGCACGGATCTGCACCTGCTCCTCGAAGTTCCCCGACGCCTCGATCTCCGCCGTGAACTCGGCGTCTGCGTTGATGTGTTCGTCGAAGATGGCGTTGATCGCGTCTGCCTCTTCCGGCTCGACCGCTGCCAGGACGTTGACGCTGCCGGTGTTCTCTTCCTGAGGGGCGCCGCCGTCGCCGCCGTCGCCGTCCCCGCCGGCCTCGGTGCACGCCGCCGCGATCATGACGATCACCACGGTCAGCGCGAACATCCGGAGTTTCCGCATACCGCTTCTCCTCCCTCTTCCCTGTCTCCTCGCTGATTTCGCTTCCATCAATGGCTCCTACGAAGAACGGGGCTGATCGGGCTCTGCTTCGCTCTCGTAGATCCCCCTGCCGGTCGCGGGGTCGAAGAAGTGCAACCGGTTCACGTCCACCACCAGCTCGATCGGCTGGCCCTGTTGCGCCTTGGTCCGTGGGTTCAGTCGAGCGAGGAACTCCGACTCGCCGGCCATCGCGCCTCGCTCCGCCGCTTCGAGCGCCTCCTGCCCCACGTCTCCCGCCAGCTCCTTCGTGTCCTCCGTCATGACGACGGGCGCCTTGATCATGAAGTGGATGAGCACGTCGGCGCCGAGCGCCTCCCGGAGGATCACGCCCGAGGTGATCCGTCGATCCGCAGGCGCATCGGGGAGCAGCGACGCGTCCTCCATGTCCTCCGGCCGGATCCCCACGACGACCGGCTTCCCTTCGTACGCCTTCAGGCCCGGGCGCGACCGCAATACCTCGTCTGGCACCCCGAGGCGGTAGCCGCCGAACTCGATGGTGGACGACCCGTCCGACCGCGCGATGGTCGCCTCCACCATGTTCATCGCGGGCGAGCCGATGAAGCCGGCGACGAACAGGTTGTCCGGGTGGTCGTAAAGGTACTGCGGCGAATCGACCTGCTGGAGGACCCCTTTACGGATCACCGCGACCCGGTCGCCCATCGTCATCGCCTCGACCTGGTCGTGTGTGACGTAGAGGGTTGTCGTGGAAAGCTCGTGCTGGATCCTGGCGATCTCCGATCGCATCTGCACGCGGAGCTTCGCATCCAGGTTGGAGAGGGGTTCATCCATCAGGAACGCCTTCGGTTCCCGCACGATCGCCCGCCCCATCGCGACCCGTTGTCGCTGCCCACCGGACAGCGCCTTCGGCTTCCGCTCGAGGAACTCCTCGAGACCCAGGATCTTCGCGGCATCGCGAACCCGCCGGTCGATCTCGTCCTTCGGCAGCTTCCGCAGCTTGAGCCCGAAGGCCATGTTGTCGTACACGGTCATGTGCGGGTAGAGCGCGTAGTTCTGGAACACCATCGCGATGTCCCGTTCCTTGGGAGGCACGGTGTTCACCACGTGTTCGCCGATCGAGATCGTGCCGTCCGTGATCGACTCGAGTCCAGCGACCATCCGGAGGGCAGTGGTCTTCCCGCACCCTGAGGGGCCGACCAGCACGATGAACTCTCCGTCGTCGACCTTGAGGTTCAGATCCGAGACGGCGCTCGGCCCGTCTTGGCCATAGACCTTCGACACGTGGTCGAGCACGATCTCCGCCATGCGCCCTTCCTCCGTGAGTGGTTGAGGCAAACATTCAACCCCAGAACGCAGGGGTCCGTCGAACCGGCCAAGCGGGCCACATCGGGTCCCGTAGCATGGGTCGCCATGGACGGCCGGTTCGCTTCGGTGGACGAGCTCCAGGCTGAGTTGGGCTCGCACGCGTACCTGGCGGACCGGGGTCTCGCGACGGCGATCCACCTGGCCCTGTCTCTGGACAAGCCATTGCTCCTGGAGGGCGAGGCCGGGGTGGGCAAGACCGAGGTGGCGAAGGTCCTTGCCGAGCTCCTGGAACGCCGGTTGATCCGTCTCCAGTGCTACGAGGGGATCGACGCATCCCAGGCCCTGTACGAGTGGAACTACGCCCGCCAGCTACTGGCCGTTCGGGCGATGGACGCGTCGGAGGCCGAGCGACACGTCGAGGACCTCTTCGGACCGGAGTTCCTGGTGGAGCGGCCGCTGCTCGCGGCGATCCGAGCTGGTTCGGACGCGGTCCTGCTC
>JALZDC010000074.1 GCA_030862755.1 Actinomycetota bacterium | reverse complement strand
AACCGCGACCGTCTTCGCCCAGGAGGGGGCGTCGGTCGCGATCACGGGCAGGCGGCGGGAGCCACTCGACCTGGTGGCGGAACGCACCGGCGCGATGGCGATCCCCGGCGACACCTCCTCGAGGCAGGGCGTCGAGGCCGCCATCCGCGCTACGGTGGACAACTGGGGGCACCTGGATGTCGTGGTGGCGAACGCTGGCATCGGATCGGGTGGGTCGGCTGGCGAGGTCTCGGACGAGAGCTGGCAGCGCACCCTCGACGTGAACCTCACCGGCGCGATGTTTCTGGTCCGGGCTGCACTTCCCCACCTCGTTCGACGACCGGGCGCGGCGATCGTGCTGGTCTCGTCCGTGTCGGGGTTCCTGTCGGCGCCTCGGAGCGTGGCCTACGAGGTCTCGAAATCTGGTCTGCTTGCCCTCATGCGCTCGGTCGCGCTCGACTACGGCCCTCTCGGCGTGCGATGCAACGCCGTGTGCCCGGGTTGGATCCGGACGCCGATGGGCGATGCATCGGCGAGGGAGATCGCCGCCGAAAGGGGCATCACCGTCGACGACGCCTACACGCTGCTCGACGCCCCCGTCCCGCTCCGACGACCCGGCATGCCCGAGGAGGTCGCCAGGTGCTGCGCCTTCCTCGCGAGCGATGAGGCGTCGTACGTGAACGGGTGCGCCCTGATCGTGGACGGCGGCGGGAGCGTGGTCGACGTAGCGTCCCTCCCATGGTCCTCCCCGACGAAGGAAGAGACGACGTCGTGAGCTTCCACGCCGCCGCCCGCGCGGCGGCGCCGCGCCTCGTGTGCATCCTGAGCGAGAACCATACGTTGGTCCCGCCGAGGGATCTGCCAGCCGTGGTGGCGATCGCGGTGGAGGCGGAGCGAGCCGGGTTCGACGCTGTGATGGCGAGCGAGCACATCGTGCTGGGCCACGGATCAGACGCCAAAGGACGGCCGGCAAATCCACGCGACTACGCCTTGCCGGGCAACCAGGACCCGACCACCCCGTGGCCGTCGTCGCTGCTGCTGCTCGCCGCCGTGGCCGCGGTCACCGAGAGGGTTCGCCTCGTCGCGAGTGCAGTGATCCCTCCCCTACGGCATCCCTTGCTGATCGCCAAGGAGTTGGCGACCCTGGACCTCCTGTCTCGAGGCCGGCTGGTGGTCCAGCCTACGGTGAGCTGGCATCGGTCGGAGTACGAGGCGATGGGCGTCCCCTTCGCCTCGCGTGGAGAGCGGCTGGATGAGCACCTCGCGGCCTGGGAGGTGCTGTGGAGGCAGGGACCCTCGACCTTCCGGGGTCGACACTATCGCTTCGAGGACATGTTCCTCGAGCCGAAGCCCTTCCGTCACGACGGACCGAGGATGTGGTTCGGGGGTGCACGTCTGCACACCAGGCTCCTCGGTCGCCTGGTGCGCCACGGCCACGGGTTCAACCCGCTCGGCCGGCCCTCGGACGAGGAGCTGGAGCGCCTGCGAGGAGCCTTCGCAGCCGCCGGTAGGGACGTGGGAGGCCTCGAGTTCGTCGGAGGGGTGCGGGGTCGGTTCCCGGACGAGACGAGTGTCGCGTCGGTGGATGAGGGCCTTGCCACGATCCCCGAACAGCTGGCCCGCGGGTTCACGACGATCTGCGTCAAGCCGAGCCAGTTCACCGATGTTCCCGGTGAGATCCCTTCACTCCTCAGACGGATCGTCGACCGTGTCGCCGCGGTTCGCGATCCTTCGCCCTAACCGCCCGCCGATCCCTCCCCGGCCCCCTCGCCATCCACGCCGCGCAGCAGCGAGCGGAGCATCGATGCCAGGTACTCCTGCTCCGCCGGAGTCAGCACGGACGCCAACCTCGCCTCCTCCAGGTTGAAGCGCGGGAACAGATCCTCGATCTTCTTCCGTCCGCTCGGCGTCAGCGAGACGAGCACGACGCGCCCGTCCTTGGTGGCCTTCCGGCGGCGGACGAGCCGCCGTCCGTGCAGCGTGGCCAGCACCCCGGTGGCCGTCGGCCGGCTGATGCCCACCGCCGCCGCGAACGCCCTCGCTTCCATCTCCCCCCAGATCCAGAGCACCCACAAGCCCGTGAACGCCGTCCACGACAGACGGTCGGAGGCGAGTACGGTTGATTCGAGGTGACGCCGGAGCGCCGCGCCGCTCCGGAACACGTTGGACACGGCCCACATCGCGCGGAAGTCGAGCGGGAGGTGGCCGAGCTCATCGAGGATCTTCCGTTCGGCCGGCAACAGGCTTCCGGGACTCACGCCGATCCTCCCGCGATCATCTCCCCCAGCTCGCCGGCCACGTCGAGCACGGCCAGCACGTCGTCGTCGGTGGTGCGGAAGTTAACGAAGCAGGGCCGGAGCCAGACCTTCCCTTCGATCAACGCGGAGGCCAGGTAGACGCGGCCGTCCGCCTGGATCGCCTCGGCGAGGGCTTGGTTGTGGGCGTCCAGATCCGAAACCCCCGGCGGGACGTGCCGGATCGGCACGATCGACAGGTGCGGAGGAGCCTCGAACGTCTCGAAGTCCCGCCGTTCGGACGCGGCCCGGTGCAGCAGCTGCGCCTCGGCGAGGTTCCGGTGGATCGCGTCGCGGAACTGCGCCGCGCCGTGCGAGCGGAATGCGAGCCAGAGCTTCAGGGCACGGAGGCGAAGTGAGTACTCCAGGGTGATGTCGGCCGCATGCAGCTCGTGCTGCTGATGCGGCAGGTACCCCTGCTCGTGCGCGAACGTCTCCGACAGGACTTCCGGCTCCCGGACGAGGACCACGCTGCACGCCTTCGGGACGTATAGCCATTTGTGCGCATCGACGCTCACCGAGTCGGCGAGCTCGACTCCCGCGAAGCGGTCCGGCACGACCGAGGCCGCAGGGAGCCCGTAGGCCCCGTCCACGTGCAGCCAGATGCCGCGCGCCTCGCAGAGTTCGGCGATCGGCGCGATCGGGTCGACCGCGCCGGTCAGCGTCGTTCCGGCGGTCGCGACCACGGCGACCGGCGTGACGTCGTCCGCGACGTCGCGTTCGATCGCCTCGGCCAGGAGGTCCGGTCGCATCCGGTGCTCATCGTCGATCGGGATCTCGCGGAGCCGGTGGCTCCCGATCCCGAGCAGCTCCACTGCCCGCGTGATCGAATAGTGCACCTCGGCCGAGGCGTACATCGCGATCCGGAGCCCGCCGAGGCCGGCGGCGCGCGACCCGGGC
>JALZDC010000043.1 GCA_030862755.1 Actinomycetota bacterium | reverse complement strand
GGCCATGACCCTGCTGCGGCGCGGCGACTCATCGGTCACCGATATCTGCTTCGAGGTCGGTTGCTCGTCGCTGGGGACGTTCAGCACCAGGTTCACGGAGCTCGTCGGGGAGACGCCGAGCGCGTATCGGGCTCGCGATCATTCTTGGATGGAACCGCTTCCCGCCTGCCTGGTTCGGGTGGCACTGCGACCGGTCAGGAATCGAGAAGCGGCCACGACCAGGAGCACGTAGGCTCCGATCCATGGACGTGAAACTTCAAGACTGCTTCCTGTCGGTCGACGATCACGACAAGGCGATCGCGTTCTATCGCGACGCGCTTGGCTTCGAGGTACGCAACGACGTCAGCGCCTATGGGATGCGCTGGGTCACGGTCGGACCGCCTTCGCAGCCCGACATCAACATCGTGCTCGAGCCTCCGGCAGCCGATCCGGGCATATCGCCGTCGGACCGGGAGGCGATCGCAGACCTGCTTGCCAAGGGCCTTCTGCGCGGGCTGAATTTCTCGACTCCGGATCTCGAACGGACCTTCGACCGCGTACAGGCCACTGGGGCCGAGGTGATCCAGGAGCCGATGGACCAGTCCTACGGGCGCGACTGCGCCTTCCGCGATCCGGCCGGGAACACGATCCGGATCATCCAGAGCCCCCGCTGACACGAGCCCTGCTGAGGAGGAACCCTGCAATGACCGATACGAACAAGGCCGCCAGGCGCACCGCCGCCAGGAACACGGCGTCCGAGGGACTCACGGATGAGGAACGAGCCGCACTGAAGGAGACGATCCAGGAGCGGAAGGCCGCGGCGCGGCGTGGCAAGGCGACCAAGGCGGACGGCGAGGCCGACGTCCTCGCGAAGATCGCCGAGATGCCGGAAGCGGATCGCGTCATGGCCGAGCGAATCCACGCCGTCGTCACGGCCAGCGCGCCAGACCTCGTGCCGAGAACCTGGTACGGGATGCCGGCCTATTCGAAGGACGGCAAGGTCGTCTGCTTCTTCCAGAGCGCGGACAAGTTCAAGGCGCGCTACGCGACGCTCGGCTTCAGCGACGCCGCGAACCTCGACGAGGGCGCGATGTGGCCGACCTCCTTCGCGCTGAGGGAGTTGACAACCGCCGAAGAGGCAAAGATCAGCGCGCTCGTGAAGAAAGCGGTGAGCTGAGCCCACCAGCGCCGTGACCGGACCGTGCTGGTATGCCATGACCCTGAGCGGGGGGAGATCAGCTCACGCGGGCGCCGTCCTTCCAGACCTGCTCGATGCGCCCGGGGAGTGTCGCGAAGTCGAACGGGTCGCCGTCCACGACGACGAGGTCGACCGTCCTCCATCGCCACGTCAGCGTCTGCGAGCGGGAGCACCGGTCCCGTCGAACACCCTCCCACCGTGGAACACCATCCTGCTCAGGGGTCCCTCCTCATCATGCTTCGCCCCATCGCGCCGTGCATCGAGCAAGCCGGTCTGTCGACCTGCCATCGCATCCCGCCGGCCGGAAGATGAGCATGGGGGGATGATCTGACCCAGGAGGTGTTGAGACATGCGACCTATCGCTGTCGTCGGATGGCTGGTGATCGTTGCGGCACTGCTCGCCTGGCAGGGCATCGGCCTCCTTCGCGGTACCGAGTGGCCGACCCTGACGGACTTCTTCCGCGCATCCATGCGACAGGCTCCCGGTCGGATCGTCCTCTTCGGTCTGTGGCTCTGGCTGGGGTGGCATCTCTTCGTCCGGGATTGGACGCTCGGCTCGCACGGCTGAACGATGCTGCAGGCCGTGCTCCCGGTGATCACCGCGTACTTCCTCTTCGTGGTGATGGTTCTGATGGCGAAACGGAAACCGGCGGCACGCCCGTCCACGAGATCCTGGTGGCTCGGAGAGCGACGACACGGCCTCGTCCGGCACTTGATCACGACGACGACCGGCGGCTACGGGGTGTTCCTCGGGATCGTGGTCGTCTTCCACACCTGGTTGGGATCCGAGCGTGGTGCGATCGCGAGCGCCCTCATCGGAGGATCGGCACTCGCGATCGCCGTACTCGGACTCTTCGCCGGCATGTCCAGGCTCCGACGCCGACCACGGTGAGCACATCTCGATCGATGCCGAACTACGAGGGGGACGCGACCTTCCAGAGGACCCCTCCGGGTCGCTGAATACCCGGAGTACCCGCCTCATCAAGAGGCTGCGCTGTCCTCACGACGACGCCGCGGGCCGGCACGGCCTTGCCCACGACCTCGTCACAGGCGGCCGTTCCTGCTCAGGATCCGCAGCGCGCGCACGGTCGCCCAACCGCGCCACTCGAGCGCGCCGGCGGGCGACCAGTGCGCCCAGTCGACGTCCCAGCCGCCATCGTCGTGCTGCTCCGCTTCGAGGCGGTCGAGATCCGCATCCACCGCCCTCGGGTCGAGCAGGGCTCGCAGCGGGCGGTCCGGCTCGGGCGAGAAGTCGAGTGGCCGCATCGCCTCGTCCGGCTTGCCGCCCGTCACAGCCATGGTCCCGTCCTTGGGCAGGTGGGCCCCGAGCCGCTCGAGCTCGTCTGGTGCGTCAAGAGCGTCCAGGAGCTGCAGCACGAAGCGGAACTCGATCGCATCGCGGGGCCCGTCGAGCGCCGCGATCTCTGCCATCGCCCACTCCGTCGCCCGCCGGAGCCACGGGTGGGCGACCACGGCCGGGTCGTGGCGCGCGACCCGGTGCGCGCTGCTGAGGACGACCGCGGTCATGTGGAGGGACGGCGAAGTCGTGTCGGCCGAGCTCCACATCGGTGCGGAGCCCGCGCTCGCGCCGCCGGGAAGCGCGAACGGCACCGCGCCGTCGGGCAAGGCGACCGCGTCCAGCCAATCGAGGAGTCCCGCCGCCATCGGGCTCGTCAAGGGAGCCACCTCCTCGAACACCTCGAACACATGCAGCGCCGCCACCGGCTGGCTCGCCGGCGCCCGCAGATCAGGCTCCAGTGCCCACCCGAAACCCCCGTCGGGGTTCCGATACCCGGCGAGGACCGCCAACGCGGCCTCCGGGGTGCCGCGTCCGATCGCCAGCTCGGCCCGGTGGCGGTCCAGGAGTCGCGCGTTCGAGGAGATGAAGTCCAGGATCCGGTCGATGTCGGGCATGACCGCACCCTACCCGTGGTTGTTCGATCGACGCCGACGGGTGCCTTCCCGATCTTCAGGCTCCTTTCAGCGCAGATGAGCCATCGTCCCGGTCAGACGAATAGGAGGGGCACTATGAAGCGAAAGAGTATGTGGATCGCGGGCGGGACCATCATGATCGCTATCACTGGGGGCACTGCCATCGGCGCCACGTCGACGGACGCCGACGACACGCCTCTTACCGGACCTGTCCTCAGGAACGCGACGGAGTCCGCCCTCGAGCACACTGCCGGTACGGTCACGGAGACGGAGGT
>JALZDC010000030.1 GCA_030862755.1 Actinomycetota bacterium | reverse complement strand
TGCATCCCGATCAGAGGGGATCAGGCTGAGCGAGAGCGACCGCCCGCTCCACGACCCGTGCGAGCGGTTCCGGAACGGAGCCGGCTCCGAGGTCGGCGAACCGGCGCCAGGCCCGGGCCGGCTTCCTACGATCGCCGTGGATCCCCGCCACGCCCTCGAAATCCGGGGTGAGCTCGACGCGATCGTCGCCGGCGACCCCCGCGATCAAGGCGTTGAGCTGCCGCTCGGCCACGCTCGGCTCGGCCCCGACTGGCGCGTCCCGGTCGTGCACGGCGACGAACGGGAGTCCAACGGCCTTGCTGATCCGGGCGAAGAGCGGGATGTTCCCCTTCCCGCCGCATTCGATGATCGAGATCCGTTCGCGGTCGGGATCGTGGCCGAGCGCCTCGAAGACGAACGGGAGCGCCAGCTTCTCGGTGAGACCCTCGACGAGAACGGCGGCACGGGCGAGGAAGAGCTCGCTCCGGGAGGAGTCGAACTCGGAGTAGGCGCGGAACTCCTCGTCGGCGGGCAGCGGCTCAGGTTGCAGTAGGAGCGTTCCGATATCCGGCCGCCGCTCCGTGAAGACGAGCTCGTCGAGTCGGACGACGTTCAGGAACGCCGGCGAGTGCGTGGAGTAGAGGACCTGGTTCCCGTCGGATGCGATGTGCCGGAGGAGCCGGTAGAGGTACCGCTGCGCCTGGGGCGGAAGGAAGAGCTCGGGCTCCTCCATCAGGACGATGACGCCGGTGAGACTGGTCCCCCGCCAGGACTCGAGGCCGGCGACCAACCCTCGAGCCGAGGCAGTGGATGTGCCTGCCTGCGAAGGCGGTCCGTCCCGATGGGTCCGAGCCACCGCGCCGCGCAGGATCTCTGCCACGGCGTGTGGGGTCGCTCCGCGCGCGGGCGAGGCGACGAGCGGGCCATCCCGAAGGCCCGCGGGGAAGAAAAGCGTCGGCGGCCGGGACGACCCCTCGACCGACGGTTCACCCGGCGGAGCACCCGCCACAGAGATCGTGGAGCCGCCGGCGAGTTCCCCGACGATCCGGATGGGGCCGGGATCATCTTCCGCCACGTCGGCGGCGACGAGCGGCGCGGCCTCAGGATCCAGGAGCGCCCAGATCGCGCTGAGCAGGTTCGATTTGCCCGTGCTGGACTCACCCACGATCGCCGAGATCGCGCCGGGGCGGAAGCTCGTGTCCTTCAGGGAGCGGAAACCGTGGATCACGACGCCCGTCAATCCGAAGGAAGGCACCGCGCGATGCTAGCGGGACTCCCCGTCGGCGAGTCCCCGTCCGCTACCGGCCCCACCCGTGCGGAACCCGCATGAGGGGCATCGGACCGCCTCGGGCTCGAGGGCGTTGCCACAGTACGGGCATACCTCATCCGGCTGTCGTTGCCGTGGCGTCGCTCGCCGCCGGCGGAGCATCGAGACGCCGAGCACGGCGAGCACGAGACCGGCGGTGAGCAGGAGCTCGTCCCAGCCTCCCTGGTGCGCGAGGATCGCCCTCACACCGAGAGGATCAGGAGGCCGCTCGCCGTGAACACGATCATCACGGCGAGCAACGCGTATTGGGTGCGCACGGCGTTCGCCCGATCGAACATCGTGATCGCCCGGTCGTGCGCCACCACCACCCCTCCGACGTGACCGATCACGATCGCCGCGACCTGCACGTACCAGATCGCCGTGGGGGAGAGCAGCGAGAGATCGACCACCCAGTCGGTGGTCCCGAACAGGTTCCAGCCGACGCCGAAGGGGTCGGACAGGCGAACGAGCCCGAGCTGCCCCTCGAGCACCAGGAACGAGAAATAGTGCGCGACGACGTACGCGAGCACGATGGGGACGAGCGAGTGCGCGAAGCGCACTGCGAGAGGGTGCCAGTCTCCTCCGACGATGCCGGCGGCGGCGCGCATGGCCATCACGTACGCGGCCGTCACGAGACCGATCACGCCTAAGAGTCCTGCAGTGGATACCGCGATCCCCGTCACGCCGGTGAGCTCGGCGGTCGCTGTCGTCCACAGGCTCGACCGGGAGACGCCGTCGAACGTCGTCGAGCCGAGGGCGACCATGATCACCGCGAGCAGACCCGGCCGGGGCGGGATCTGCGCGAGCCCCGAGAGGAAGGGTCTGAGCACGACCCGTCCCTCGCGGCCACGGCTCAGCGGTGCCATCCGCGAGATGAGCCCGAAGTACACGGAGAAGGCCTCGCCGTTCTCGATCCAGGCTCGGCGGCCGAAGAAGTGCATCCCGGCGATCTGGATCAGGGTGTAGACGACGATCAGGATCCCGAGGTGACCCGGGATCGATCCGAACGGCTGCGCCAGCTCCACCCAGACGAACGCGAACAGCAGAAGCGCCGCGGGCCAGTTCCCCCATGCTTTCGGGTACGCCCGCGGGGTCGACTCGACGTCGAGCCCGACGACACGGCCGATCGTGTCGAACGGGGACAGGGTGGCCCACAGGTTCCCGAACAGCGCGTGGGCGATCGTGAGGCCCACCCAGAACCACGCGTACACGACGATCGGACCGATCGTCTCGGTATCGCTCGCGCGCCGGGCTGAGGCCGTCGCCACGACGACGAACGAGAGGAGCATCAGGATCCGGATCGTCCATCCGAGGGTGTGGTTGGTGAGGATGGACTGGATCCA
The DNA here is from genome assembly GCA_030862755.1 of Actinomycetota bacterium. Taxonomy (GTDB): domain Bacteria; phylum Actinomycetota; class UBA4738; order UBA4738; family HRBIN12; genus JAJNBA01. The sequence goes on along the minus strand of JALZDC010000030.1, from coordinate 2,167 downwards.
CGAGGGACGCGCCGAACGGACGGGCCGGTGTTCGAACCGAGGCTCCGTCCAGAGGGTCGAGAGCGCCACGAACGAGATGATCAGCGCGGTCGCGGCGCCGAAGACGAACAGCCATCGCGGCACCGGCAGATCCGTCCGGCCGCCGATCCCGTGGGCGAACGCCGGAGCGGCAGCCACCAGGAGCCAGGTACCAAGCACACCGGCGAGGGTCGCCCCCCGGCGGTTCAGGGGACGATCTCCAACCGGAACAGGAGCGTTCCCGTTTCTTCGAGCTCACACTCGAAGACACCGGCCACGTCCGCGACGAAGTCGATCCTCGCGGGGTCGCCTGGCGCGACGTCGGCGCGAAGGTCGTAGCCGTGGAGATGGACCTCGTCCGTGACGTCGGCACGAACGAGGATCCTGATCCGCTCGCCTTGGCCCACGGTGAACCGCGTCGGACCTTGCACCGCGCCGTGCCGGAACGTGACGTCGATGATCGTCTTCGCAGGCTCGGGGCTCCCTGCCGGCGACGATGTGGGCGTTGATGCTGTCGGGGAGGCCGTCGTCGCGCCGACCCCGATGGAGTCGTCGCCGTCGCCCGGCTGCAGGATCACGAAGAGGATGACCACGAGGACCATCGACCCGACGATCACGAGCCACCTGATCGACGACCTCAATCCCTTTTCCTCTCGCCGGTCTCTTCGTCGGACCGAGGCTACCGAACCGCCGCGGCAGGCCAGTTTCCGCCCTCGTGTAGGCTCTCCTGGACTTCGAGTGGAGGATGGCTCGGATTGGACATCATCATCGACTTCCTCAAGTTCGGGATCATCTTCGGCGTTCTCGCCACGGCGCCGATCGTGACCTGGCTGGCGGTCTCGTGGCTCGTCACCGACCGACGACGGGCGTCTCGGTCGGACGCGAGCTGAGCAGCTCGACGGGATCGCCGACACTTACCCGCCCCGCCCGAGCGACCTCGGCGTACACCCCGAAGGGGAGGCCACCCCGTCCTCCGATCCTCGGCCGGTAGCGTGCGAGCTGAGCCAACGTTCCGAAGTCCTTCTCGCCGGTGTCGGGGGCGAGGGTCGTCACCACGCACCGCGGGATCTGCCCGCGGACCCGGATGATCGCCTCGCCGACGCGGACGAGTTCGCCGTCCCACGAGTCCTCCTCGTAGGGGTCGCATCCCTCGATCTCGAGGTTGATCCGGAACCGGCGCGCGTCGAGGTCGCTCCGATCGCCGCGGCGCCCGAGGTCCCGGACGCTCTCGGACGATACGACGGTGAGCGGATGGACGTCCTGCCCGTCGCCGTCCCGAGTGACCCGCGCGAGCCGCACGGGCCGGCCCGCGTAGCGCGACATCGCCGTCTCGAAGGGCCCGTGGACGAGGTGGCCGTCCACCGCTCTTCCGAAGAAGTCGGTCGTGATCTTGCCGTCCAGCCGGTCGGCGGCCCCCTCCACGACCGAGCCTTCGGGGAATGTCAACCGAAGTCGCTCGGTCTCGGGGTCGTAGCTGGGCACGATCTTCAGGAGCGGCCCGTGGTCGGTCGCGTCGAAGAGGTTCGCCACCTCGTCGACCAGGTAGAAACGGCGGTCTCCAGGGATCCCTCCGGCCGTGAGCTCGGCCGCCGTCGGGTGGGAAAGGCGCAGGGCCTTCACCGGTGTCACGGACAGACGGATGAGGGTTCTCATAGCCGGAAGACGGTAGCCGAAAGACCGATTGAGCGGATGGTGTAGGGCGGATACCATGTGGAGCCGAGGACGGGGAATCGCTGTGGGGGAGACCGAAAGGCGGAGCGGATGAGCGAGTACCAGGAAGAAGTCCTCACGAACCTTCTCGACCTCCAGGCGGAGCTCCGCGGCGACGAGCCGGAGCCTAACGACGGGCACCACGGAGAGGCCTCCCCTGACGGATCGCCAGAAGCACGTAGCGCCGACGTCCAGGAGACCGTCGCCGTCACCGAAGAGGGCGTCACCGTCGCCGTCCCGTCGCCCGACTCCGCCAACGGCGTGGACGTGAACGAACGCCTCGCCGCGCTCATGGCGCGCCTCGCGCAGGTCGAGTACGAGCTCGCCGGCGTGACGAAGCGCATCGAGCGCATGGAGCCGGACCCCGAGGTCGTCAGCTCGGGCAAGACGGTCGCAGACGTCGACGATCGATGGCGGTCGTTCATCGACCTCCAGAAGA
>JALZDC010000019.1 GCA_030862755.1 Actinomycetota bacterium | reverse complement strand
CCCCGGCACGGATTCACCCCGGCCGTCGACGTCTACTACCACGGCAACCCGCCGCGGGCGATCGTCAAGGCCGAGCTGGCGGGGGTGGACATCGACGGCGTGGGCCTCGAGATCAGCGGCCGCCAGCTCGTGATCGCAGGCGAGCGCCGCGCGGCCGAGTCCGCCGGACGGCTCTACCAGCAGATCGAGATCGAGCACGGGCGGTTTCGCCGGGTGGTGGAGCTCGGAGCCGACGTGGTGGCGCACCAGGCGCGCGCCACGTACGACGACGGCATCCTCGAGGTCGAGATCCCCCTCGCGCGCCCCGAGGAGGAGGGGACGCGACAGGTGCCGATCCAGTCCACCGGCGAGAGCCAGTGACCATCCAGATCGGCCCGGTCGGGCAAGCTCCCGAGGCGCAGCCCAGCGCCTCGCTGCCGTCCACCCTGCCGGTCCTTCCGCTGAAGGACAGCGTGCCGTTTCCGGACGCGCTCACGCCGCTGGCGATCGGACAGGAGCGGTCGATCCGGCTCGTCAACGACGTTCTCGACGGGAACCGGATGCTCGCCATGGTCGCGTCCCGCGACCCGGAGCTCGATGAGCCGGGACCCGCCGAGCTCTATGACGTGGGCGTGGTCGGCACCGTGGCCCGGATGATGAAGGTGCCCGACGGCACACTCCGGATCCTCGTCCAGGGCGCGCAGCGGGTCCGAATCGCGGGGTACGTCTCGACCGAGCCCTACCTCGTCGCGAGCATCCGCCTGGAGCCGGACGTGGTGGAGGAGTCCACCGAGCTGGAGGGCCTCGCCCGGAACGTTCAGTCGACCTTCACCACGATCATCGAGGAGGTCCCGTACCTGCCCGAAGAGCTGCAGCTCGCGGTGGCCAACCTCGACGACCCCGCCGAGCTCGCCCACATGATCGCCGGCGCGCTGCGGATCAAGACCGAGGAGAAGCAGGAGCTGCTCGAGGAGCGCGACGTGGCCCGCCGCCTGCGCCGCCTGTCGGAGCTGCTCGCCCGCGAGCTCGAGCTGATCTCGATCGGCTCGCGTATCCAGTCGCAGGTCCAGTCGGAGATGGAGAAGGGGCAGCGCGAGTACTTCTTGCGCCAGCAGCTGAAGGCGATCCAGGAAGAGCTCGGCGAGGTGGACGAGCAACAGGCCGAGATCGAGGAGCTTCGCGAGCGGATCGAGGCCGCCGACCTCCCCGACCACGCGCGCAGCCAGGCGGATCGCGAGCTGCGGCGGTTCGAGCGCCTCCCGCCGCAGTCCGCCGAGCACGGCGTGATACGGAACTACCTCGAGTGGATCGTGGACCTGCCCTGGTCGCGGTCCACCGAAGACGACCTCGACCTGAAGAAGGCGCGGCGCGTGCTCGACCGCGACCACTACGACATCGACAAGGTCAAAGAGCGAATCCTCGAGTTCCTCGCGGTACAGAAGCTGAACCCCGACGCCGCCTCCTCGATCCTCTGCTTCGTCGGCCCGCCGGGGGTGGGCAAGACCTCTCTCGGGAAGTCGATCGCGGCCGCGATGGGCCGAAAGTTCGAGCGCATGTCGGTGGGCGGGGTGCGCGACGAGTCGGAGATCCGGGGCCACCGCAGGACCTACATCGGGGCGATGCCGGGCACGATCGTCCGTGCGCTGCGCGACGCGGAGTCCAACAACCCCGTCCTGATGATCGACGAGATCGACAAGATGGGCACGGACTTCCGGGGCGACCCGTCGAGCGCGATGCTCGAGGTGCTCGACCCCGAGCAGAACTCGTCGTTCCGCGACCACTACCTCGACCTCCCCTTCGACCTGTCGAGGGTCATGTTCATCACGACCGCGAACCAGCTCGAGGCGATCCCCCCACCGCTCCGCGACCGCATGGAGACGATCCAGCTCGCGGGCTACACCGAGGAGGAGAAGCTCGAGATCGCGAAGCGGTACCTGGTGAAGCGGCAGATCGAGCGCAACGGCCTCGACCCCGGGAAGATCGAGGTGACCGAGGAGGCCCTCCGGGAGATAGCGGAGGGCTACACGCGCGAGGCGGGCGTGCGCAACCTCGAGCGGGAGATCGGAGCGGTGTGCCGGAAGATCGCGTTGCGCCAGGCACAGGGAGGGGGAG
>JALZDC010000010.1 GCA_030862755.1 Actinomycetota bacterium | reverse complement strand
GACCGCGCCTCCGACGACGGCCCGGTCGACACCGTCCACTCCGCGCGAGACGGATCCTGATGCAGATCAGGGACTACGTGCTGCGGCGGTTGATGATCCTCCCCCTCCTGATCTTCCTGACCTCGATCATCGTCTTCACCCTCTCGCGCGCGGGCGGGTCGCCGATCGGGATCTATCTCTCCCACGAGATGACGCAGGAGGAGGTCGAGGAGCTCGAGGATCGCTTCCACCTGAACGATCCGCTCCCGGTCCAGTACGTCTACTGGGCAGGCGGGGTGCTCCGAGGCGACCTCGGTTGGTCGGGCGTCGCCGCCGCGCCCGTCGTAGAGGTGTTCCCGAAGAAGCTCGCCGCGACGATCGAGCTGGCGGTCTTCGCCGCGCTCCTCGCGGTCTACCTTGGCATCAAGTTCGGGACGTTCGCCGGCGCCCGACGGAACCGCCTGGCCGACCACCTCGCGAGGGTGTTCGCGATCAGCGGCGCGAGCCTCCCCCTGTTCTGGTTCGGCATCATCCTGCTGATCGTCTTCTGGGTCGAGTTGGGCTGGGTCTCGATCGGACGGTCCGATGCCGATGTCTTCGCCCGCATCGCCCATCCGACGGGCTTCTACACGCTCGACGCGCTCCTCGCGGGCGACCTCGGCGCGTTCGTCGATGCGCTCTGGCATCTCGCTCTCCCCGTGGTCACGCTCGCGTTCTCGACGACCGCGATCATCCTCCGCATGATGCGGTCCTCCCTCGTGGAGGAGCTCGGCGAGGAGTACGTCGACGCGGCCCGCGCCAAGGGACTGCCGGAGCGGCTCGTGCTCCGCCGACACGCCCGGCGGAACGCGCTGATCCCGACCGTCACGGTCATCGGGCTGAGTTTCGGGTTCCTCTTGCAGGGGACCATCGTCGTCGAGGTGATCTACCGATGGCCGGGCCTCGGGCGGTGGATGGCCGACGCGGTCCTGCGCGGCGACCGGGCGACGATCATGGCGTACGTGCTGTTCACGAGCGTGATGTTCCTGATCGTGAACCTGGTCGTGGACGCCGCCTACGCGTACCTCGACCGGCGAGTGGTCCTGGGAGAGTGAGCGGATGATCGAGGTCGAGCGCCGGCCGTCCGGGCTCCAGGTCGCCGGGCAGGCGTTCCGCGTCCGGGCGAGCCGGCTCGGCAGCGTCGCCCTGGAAGCGCTCAAGAGCCCGACCGCGCTGATCGGCCTGCTGATGATCGTGGCGTTGATGCTGATGGCGCTTCTGGCGCCGTTCCTGATCGAACCCAACACGCCCGACGCGTACCAGATGCCCCGGGACTGGGGCGCGTTGAACGAGCCTCCCGGCACGCCTGGCCATCCTCTCGGCACCACGCAGGAAGGGGGCGACGTCCTCTACGGCATCGTCTGGGGTTCCCGGACCTCGCTGCGCCTCTCCCTGATCGTCGTCTCGGTGACCGTCGCGATCGGCGTCGTGGTGGGGAGCCTCGCGGGGTTCCTCGGCGGACGACTGGACGAGTTCCTGATGCGGATCGTCGACGTGTTCCTCTCGATCCCCGAGCTGATCTTCGCGCTGGCGATCGCGGCCGTCCTCGGGCCGTCCTTCCGGAACATCATCCTCGCCCTGGCCGCCGTCTTCTGGGTGAAGTACGCCCGGATCATCCGCGGCCAGGTGATCCACGTGAAGCAGAACGAGTACGTCGACGCCGCGCGGGTCACCGGCGACTCGCGGCTCAACATCTTCGTGAAGGACGTGCTGCCCAACTCGATCACGCCGGTCATGGTCCAGGCGACTCTCGACATGGGCAACGTCGTCCTGATCGGTGCCACGCTGAGCTTCATCGGGCTCGCCGAATCGGGGTTGGCGGAGTGGGGCGTCCTGGTGAGCTCCGGCCAGGCCGGCATCTCGGCCGGCCGGTGGTGGGCGTCGACCTTCCCCGGGCTGATGGTGTTCCTGTGGGCCCTCGCGTTCAACCTCGTGGGCGACGGTCTCCGCGACGTGCTCGACCCACGGACCTCACGCCGGTGACCGAGCGGACCCGGCCGGGCGAGGTCGAGGTCGTTCGCGAGCGACCCGGCCCCGCCTCCGCACGGGTGCTCGCCTCGGTCCAGGATCTCCGGATCCACTTCGCGACGAAGGCGGGCACCGTGCACGCCGTCGACGGGGTCTCGTTCGACATCCTCGACGGGGAGGCGCTCGGCCTCGTGGGCGAGACCGGCTGCGGGAAGACCGTCACCGCCAGGTCGTTCCTGCGGCTCGTCCCGATGCCACCCGGCGTGCACGCCGGCGGTCGGGTGGTCTTCCGGCCGTCCATGCCGTGTCCGGCGTGCGGGGGGAGCGGGTGCGCCTCGTGCAGCACAACCGGGCGTGTGCCGTCGCCGTGCCCCGTCTGCCGCGGGACGGGCTGCACCGCCTGCGAGGGCACCGGCGAGGAAGCGGTCGACGTGCTCACCACCCCGGAGGATCGACTTCGGGACATCCGGGGCAACCGGATCGCGATGATCTTCCAGGACCCGGGTAAGGCGTTGAACCCGGCGCTCGCGATCGGTGACCAGATCGCGGAGGTCCTCTACGCGCATCGCTCCGACGAGGTCCTCCGACGGGCGGGGGTCGACCCCGCGCACGGCGACGTCATCACGCGTCTGCTCCGGCGGATGGCTCACCAGCGGTCCACGCAGTTGGAGGGCCTGGCGCTCCGCTCGCCGGGCGTCCGGGCGGGCTCCCGGAAGGTCCGAAGCGTCGTGGACGAGTGGGTCGCCGGCAGCCTCGCCGAGACGCGGATCGCCGACCCTCGCAAGATCATGCGGAGCTACCCGCACGAGCTCTCGGGCGGGATGAAACAGCGTGTGATGATCGCGCAAGCGCTCGCGTGCGACCCCGAGCTCCTGATCGCCGACGAGCCGACGACCGCGCTCGACGTCACGATCCAGGCGCGGATCCTCGACCTGATCCGGGAGCTGCAGGCGAGGCACCGCTCGGCGGTCCTGTACATCAGCCACGATCTCTCCGTCGTGAAGCGGGTCTGCGACCGGGTCGCCGTGATGTACGCGGGCCGCGTCGTGGAGACACGCGACGCCGAGGAGCTCTTCCGAACGCCGCTCCACCCGTACACGCGCGGGCTCCTCGGGGCGACGCCG
>JALZDC010000005.1 GCA_030862755.1 Actinomycetota bacterium | reverse complement strand
GCGTGCTCGACGATGTCGACGCCGAGCTCGCTCGCCCTCGTGGCGTATGCCCAGGCCACCTTGTCGTGGCGGGCGACCCCGCCTCGGCGCTGCAGCGTCGCCCCCATCACGGGATAGCGGAGCGACGGCGAGATGTTCACCAGGGAACAGAACTCGGCGACCTGCTCGGGGGTGAGCCACTCCGCGTCCACCCCGTTGAGCCGGTTCGCGTTGACCCGGCGCATCGACGAGCGCACTTCGCCGAGGTCGTGCGCGAGGTTCAGCACGCCGCGCTGCGAGAACTCCACATCGAAGCCGAGCTCCTCCTCGAGTCCCTCCCAAAGCTTCAGCGAGTGCTCGTAGATCGCTGCAGACTCGTCCCAGAGGTAGTTCGATCGGATGATCGTGGTGTTCCGGGCCATGTTGCCGCCGGCCAGCCAGCCCTTCTCGACCACGCAGACGTCGGTGATGCCATGGTTCCTCGCCAGGTAATAGGCCGTGGCCAGGCCGTGGCCGCCGCCGCCCACGATGACGACCTGGTAGGTCCGCTTCGGCTCGGCAGCTCGCCAGTAGCGCGTTCCCATCCGGACCGAGAGCCTCCGCGACCTGCCGCCCACCGTCAATCCGGCGCCCCCCCGCGCGACGAACGTATGCTCCTGACCCGTGACAGACCGCGATGCGTCGGCCGAGGACCGAGACATCCAGGAGCGCGCCCGGCGGTTCGTGGACGAGGAGCTGATCCCCTGGGAGGTCCACGCCGAGGAACACGAGGGCCGGATCCCCGAGGACGTTCGTGACGGCCACCGTACGAAGGCGATGGAGCTGGGACTGTTCGCGATGAACATGCCGAAGAACCTCGGCGGCGGCGGGTTCACCACCTTCCAGCAGGTCCTGGTCTCCGAGCAGATCGGCCGTGTCACCAACGCCCTCGGCTGGTGCGTGCACACGCCGCCCGCATGGGCGCCCGCTGTCTGCACCCCCGAGCAGATCGAACGCTGGATCGTCCCCGCCGTCCGCGGCGAGCGTCACGAGTGCTACGCCATCACCGAGGAGGGCGCCGGCTCCGACGTCGACGCGATCGAGTCGACCGCGCGTCTCGACAGCAACGATTACGTCCTGAACGGCACCAAGATGCACGTGACCTCGTACAACACGGCCGACTGGATCTTCTTCCAGGCGAAGCTCGCCGGCGGCGAGCACGAGGGCGAACACGCGCTGTTCTTCGTCGACAAGGACGCGCCCGGCGTCCGGCTGCTCAGCGAGCCGCGGTACTCGCACACGTACCCGGATAGTCACGCACTCGTCGCCTTCGAAGAAGTCCGGGTGCCGACCTCACATCTGGTCGGCACCGAGGGAGACGGCATGTCCTTCACCCACGAATGGTTCCGGTACGAACGCCTGATGATCGCCGCCCGCTGCTGCGGCGCCATGGAGCGTCTCATCGACGAAGCCACAGCCTTCGCGAAGGAGCGCGTGCAGTTCGGCAGGCCGATCGTGGAGTTCCAGGCGATCGGCCACATGCTGGCGGACTCGCTCACCGACCTGTGGGCGTCCCGGCTGATGACGTACGAGCTCGCCCGGGGCATCGATGCTGGTCTCGACGCGAAGACCCAGCACGCGCAGTGCTCGATCGCCAAGCTCTTCGCTTCGGAGGCGGCCGGGCGGGTCGCCGACCGGGCGGTCCAGATCTTCGGCGGCCGCGGCTACATGCGTGAGAACGTCGCGGAGCGCTTCTACCGGGAGCTCCGCGTCGATCGGATCTGGGAGGGCACGTCGGAGATCCAGCGCAACATCATCGCCGACCAGCTCGCGAAGCGCGGCGCCTCGAACCTGATCGGATTCCCGCGGTAGGGTGGATGCGGCGGGGGAGCCCGGCGCGACCGGGCTGAGAGGCCGGCTGAACCTGGAGTAGGGCCGGCGACCCTTCGAACCTGATCCGGCTCGTACCGGCGGAGGGAGCAGGCACATGTCGTCCGTGACCGGCCCGGCACCCGGCAGGGGCTCCGGGGCACCCACATCCCTTCCCCCGAGCATCGCCCCCGTGCCGCCGGAGCGACGAACCCTCTCCGCTCTCGACATCGGCGTCCTGTGGAACGATCTGTCCCTCGGGCTCCTGGTTCTCCTCACGGGTGCCCTGCTCGTCCCGGCGCTCGGGCTCCCGACCGCCGTCGGCGCGATCGTCGTGGGGAGCCTGATCGGGTGTGTGCCGCTGGCCGCGGTCGCCCTCGCCGGCGCGCGGGAGGGGCTCCCGGGCATGGTTCTGTTCCGCCCGGTCCTCGGGCGGACGGGCTCGTATCTCCCTTCCGTCCTGAACGTGGCGCAGCTCCTCGGTTGGACATCGGTCGAGTTCTGGGCGATGGGACGATTGGCGAACACCATGTCGATCGAGCTGTTCGGCCTGGACGCCTTCTGGATATGGCTCGCCCTGACGGCCATCGCCTGCACGGCGCTGGCGATCGGCGGCCCCGTCCTCGTCGTGAAGCGGTTCCTGGAGCGATTCGGCACATGGATCGTGCTCGCGAGCGGCCTCCTCCTCACGTTCGCGCTGCTCCTCTCCGGTTCGGTGGCACAGGCCTGGTCCGCAGCAGGGGAGGGCGGTCTTCCTTTCTGGCTTGCCGTGGATCTCGCGATCGTGATGCCTGTCTCGTGGCTCCCCCTGGTGGCTGATTCGACCCGATTCGCGCGGAGCCAGCGAGGTGTGTTCACGGCCACCTTCGTGGGGTACTCGGTCGGGAACACGTGGTTCTATGCCCTCGGCGCGCTCCTGGTCCTGAACGCGGACGCCGCCCCCAGCGCTGAGGGCATCGGGATTGCGATCTTCGGCTTCGCAGCGGGGTTGGCAGTGGTACTGATCCTGGGCCTGATCATCGGTGAGGCGCCGAATGCGTTCGCGAACGTCTATTCGACCGCCGTCTCCACGCTTAACGTGGTCCCGCGCGCGTCCGCCGCGGGGCTCTCCGTCGTCGTCGGCGGACTCGCCTTCCTGTTCGCCCTCCTGTTCACGATGGACCGGTTCGAGGTGTTCCTGTTCCTCATCGGATCCGTGTTCGTGCCGCTCGCAGCGGTCTTCCTCGCGGACTACTTCGTGAGAGCGCGCGGCCGGTACGGGACGGACCTCGTGTTCGGCCCGGGCTCGGAGGGCTTCCGGTGGGTCGCCGTCGTGCCGTGGATCGTGGGGTTCGTCCTGTACCACTGGAGCGTGCCCACGGGCCCGGAGGTATGGGTGGGAACCGTCGGGCGGATCTTCACCAACGCTGGGCTCCCGTTCCCGCTGATGGGCTCTCGTCTGGGCGCGAGCCTGCCGAGCTTCGGGGTGGCGTTCGTTCTGTCACTCGTCGTGCTCCCCAGACGTGGCACGCCCGTCGGTGGAGGGCCGGAGCATCCGGGCTCGTCGCTGGCCGGATAGGGCGAGGCGATCAGCCGGGGGGATCAGTGCGAGACGAGGCTTCGCGCGGTGCAGCGTCCTGAGCGGGGAGCCCTCAGTCCTCGTTCCCGTGCCCCTCCTCGCCCTTCCCCTTCCCCTTCCCCTTGCCCCTTCCGTTACCGTCGCCGCTACTCCCCTCCTCCTGGCTCGGAGATGGGCTCGGAGATGGGCTCCGACTCTGGGTGGGCGTGGGCTGGGGCAGCAGGGAGAGCTGGTTGCCGACGGCCTCGGCCGACTCGAGGATCTCCAGGGCGCGTCCCTCCTCGATGAGGCCCTGCTGGAGCCGTGAGGTGACCATCGCCACCAGCTCGTTGAGATGGCTGCGAGCGTAGCCCGGGCGTCCCGCTTCCGCAGTCTCGCGGATGAGGGCCACCTGCTCCTGCAGCGTGGTGCCGAGCCCCGTCGGGAGTTCGCTCTGCCCGCACGAGCTCACGAGGATCGCCGCGATGCCGAGCGCGATCACGCGTCTCATGGCTGGACGGACTCTTCGAGTCGGGTGAGGGCGTCCTCGAGCGGCGCCGGGAGCGACGAGCGTCCCGCGCCGCTGCCCGGGCTGCCAACGTCGTTCCCACCGCGCGCGTCCGGGCCGGTGAACGCGGCGAGCGCCAGGACCGTGACCACGACGACGGCGAGGACCGCTCCCGCGACGATCAGCGCGGTCTTCGGATGGGGCCGCGGACGTGACGGCCGTGGCGCCGGCGACTGGTACGGGAGACGGGCCGTCCGACCCATGCGAGGGACGGGCATCGTCTCGGTCCCGCCGGGCACCGGCTGGGGCCGGTTGGACTCGAGATCGGTTCGCGGGAGCGGCCTGGGTTCAGGCGCGACCATCGTCGCGGTGGTGTCGTCGGACCTCTGGGTTGCCATCGTCGTCGTGGTGTCCCCGGACGCCGGTGCAACCTCTCCGAGCAGCGCGGCCGCCATGTGCTCCGCACTCTCGTAACGCTCCGCCGGATCGAGACGCATCGCGGTCTCGATCACGGCGACGATGCCCGGGTCGGCATCTGGGAGGACGGAGGCCGGCGGCTCGAAAACACCGTCGCGGATCGCCGTGGCGAGCGCGAAGGGGTCGTCGCCCTCGAACGGCTTCCGGCCGCAGAGCGCCTCGTAGAGGAGCACCCCGACCGCGTACAGGTCGCTGGCGGGCCCCGCCTGGTGTCCTTCGATGCGTTCGGGAGCGAGGTAGGACGGACTTCCGAGGAGCTCCCCCGTCCCGGTGAGCGTCTCGTCCGCGTGGACCCATTTCGCGATGCCGAAGTCGGCCACCTTCCACGTGCCCACGCCGGCGTCGAGCACGTTCCCGGGCTTCACGTCCCGGTGGACGATCCCGAGGTCGTGCGCCGCCGCGAGCGCCCGCAAGACTTGAAGCCCGACGTCCCGGACCCGCTCGGCCGGCATCCGGCCGTCGGTGAGCTCGTCCCGCAGCGTGCGACCGGACAGCCGCTCCATCACCACGAAGGGCCGGCCGTCCTGCTCGCCGGTGTCGAGGACGCCGACGACGTGTGGATGGGTCAGGCGGGCGGCCAGGCGAGCCTCGGCGACGACCCGTTCTCGCATGCCGTCCTGCTCGGCTAGATCCTCGCGGAGCAGCTTGAGGGCGACCTCCCTGTCGAGGCGCAGATCATGGGCTGCGAAGACCTCTCCCATGCCGCCGTGGCCGAGGCGTTCGCCCAGCCGGTATCGGCCGCCGACGGTTTCGATCTGGTTCGTGGGGGACATCCAGCACAACTTTCCCTCGGGAGGATCTCCCTACACATCGTCACGATGCCCGCGGGCATTGAGGGTCGCGCGGAAGGCGTCAAACGGCTGGCGACCTCCCCCGCTGTGGCGGGGGCCCCGTCGACCCCCGGACGACGAGGGAAGGTGGCACGACCAGATGACGGGCCTTGCGGCGGTCCTGGTCATGTCGCTCGAGCAGCAGCCGCACGGCCGTCACCCCCATCTCGCGGCGAGGTTGATCGATCGTCGTGAGGTTGATGTGCCCCAGCCCCGCGAGCGCGATGTTGTCGTAGCCGACCAGGGAAACGTCTACGGGAACCCGCAGCCCGTGGTGATGCAACGCGTCGAGCGCCCCGACCGCGGCTAGGTCGTTCCCCACGAAGATCCCGGTCACCCGGTCTCGTTCACCGAGCAACGCGGTCACACCTCCTCTCCCACCCTCCTCCGTGAAGGATCCGGGGACGACGGTGGCCGATGCCTCCAGTCCGTGTCTCGCCATCGCATCCAGGAATCCGGCCAGGCGCTGGGCTGCCCCCGCGCCGGTTCCCCCGTCGACGTGGGCGATGTGTCGATGTCCCAGGGCGACGAGATGATCGACCGCCAGGTGGGCCCCCATCCGGTCGTCGTTGGTGATCGAGTCGTGGGCCGGAGAACGCGAGTGCCTGGCGACCACGACGACCGGGACCGACGCCGCCACGTGCGCGATCTTCCGGGTGGCCAGCACGGGGCCGGCCATCACCATCCCGTCGGTCCGAAGTTGGAGCAGGGTGTCGATAGCCTCGGCCTCGCCGGCCGCGGCCCTCCCACCGGAGTTGAAGAGCGCGTGATACCCGGCCGCTCGCGCGGCGACCTCGATCCCGTCGATGACTTCCGTGAAGTACGGGTTGTGGAGATCCGACACCATCACGCCGATCACGAAGCTGCGCCGGCGGACGAGGCTCCGGGCCACGGCGTTCGGGCGGTAGCCGATCTCCTCGGCCGCACGGGTCACGGCGTCGCGCTTCTCATCGCTCACGTTCGGTGCCCCGCGCATCACGAGCGACACCAACGACTTGGAGACCCCGGCCCGTTCGGCGACGTCGACGATCGTCGGGTGTCTCCGCTTCGACCCCGGGCCCTTCCGTTCCCGGGCCCCGGTCGTCACACGCCGGTCCTCTGGTGCTTGCGGGCCGCCTCGTGCTCGGCCTTCGCCACGAGCACCTCGTCACGCGCCGATACCTCCGGCACTCCGACGTCCCACCACGCGTCGCCGCCGGTCCACGCATGGGGATCGGTGCGGATGACGATCACCGCCGTCCGGTCGGCGCCGCGCGCGCGGTCCAAAGCACCCTCGAGCTGGTCGAGCGCGTCGATCTGCTCCGCCCACGCGCCCATGGATGCCGCGTGCTTCACGAAGTCCACACGGGTGGGTTCCTTCGCGCGGACGTCCGCAAGCATGTTGTTGAACGACGCACCGCCCTTGAACACCTGGAGGCGGTCGATCACGGCGTATCCCTCGTTGTCGCAGAGGATGAGGACGAACTTGTGTCCGGACAGGACGGAGCCGTACACGTCGGAGTTGGCCATCAGGTAGGAGCCGTCCCCGCAGAAGGAGATGACGGTCCGATCGGGCATCGCCATGGCGGCCCCCCATGCGCCGCCGATCTCGTAGCCCATGCAGCTGAATCCGTACTCGCAGTCGAAGGTCCCGACGCCCAGGGAACGCCAGTGTTTGTTCAGCTCGCCGGGGAGCCCGCCCGCGGCGGCCACAACGTAGTCGTCGGGGCCTGCGAGACCGTTCACCGTCCTGATGACCGCCGCGTATGAAGGTCGGCCACTCGACGAGGCGGTGTCGACCGTCTCGTCGAGGTAATCGTTCCAGCCCGCGTACTCTTGCCTGGCGCGCGCCGGCCAAGCG
>JALZDC010000453.1 GCA_030862755.1 Actinomycetota bacterium | reverse complement strand
CCCCACGAGTCGAAGAACGCGACGTTGTGCGAGATGCTCGCGGCGAACTCGAAGATCTCGTTCTGCCGTCGTGAATGGCTGCGCAGCCGGGAGTCGGCAGAGATGGGGAGCCCGGCCCACACGACCTTCGCGCCACGCGATGTCGCGATCCGCATCATGGCGACCACCCGGTCCCGGTAGGCGGACGGCCACGCGGGCGTCCCGACCTGCGCCTCGCGCTCGCCGCGCACCGTCTGGAGCGACTGATAGTCGTTCTCACCCAGCATCACGATCACGAGGTCGGGGTCGAACCTGTCGACGATCCGACGCATCGTGTACGGCCAGTTGAAGTAGTCGGGCCTCGCCAAGCCGGTGGAGATACGGCCCTGGCGCGAGACCTTCACGAGCCGTGAGCGGAAGACACGCTCGGCGAAGTAGCCGAGCCCGGCGGCGAGAGAGTCTCCGACGATCGCGACCCGAAGCTTGCGGGTCGGCGTCGGCGCTCGGATCGAATCCGCCTCGGCGGTCGCGCCGTCGCCGCGATCGCCCCCGTTCCCCCCGTTCGCGTCGACCGGACGATCTCCGTCGTCCGGCGCGAGCGGGATGTCCCCGGGTGGCGGGACGAACGCGCCTCCCGGTCTGCCCGGATCGCGTCCGACGGCGCGCTCGATGCTCCCCGCGAGCTCGTCGATCCCGATCCATTGGCTGACGGCGGCGATCGGCTTGAGCACGGCGAGCGACACGGCGCGACGGGCACCGATCGGCGAGGCTTCCGCCGCTTTCTCCATGGAGGGCGCATACAGCACGGTCCAGGTGAGAAGGGTCACGACGATCACCCCGAGACCGCGGCCGGCAGGCATCAGCCGCCGCCCATAGTGCACCTTCGCGGTACTTTCTACAGGGATCTGGCGGGCTCGCGGCTGACTCATCTCGTCTTGCCTATCAGAACTGGAAATAGATGAAGGGAGCCACACCTGACGGGCCCAAGGTCACGATCACCAGCAGCGCCAGTGCGAAGACGATCCCGAGCGGCGCGGGCTTCAGTCGAGAGAGTCCGGATTGAAGCCACAGGCCGAAGCCTCGAGGCCAGAACTGTAACGCGAGCATCCCCGCGATCATCACGACGACGAGCGGCGTGACGAACTCGCTCGGCGTCCACCAGCCCGTGATGAGCCGAAGAAGCAGGGAGAGGGCGGTCTCCATCGAGTCGGCGCGGAAGAAGACCCATCCCACGCAGACCAGGGCGAACGTCGCGGCCCGCTGGCGGAGCACATCGATCCGGCCGTCCTGCCGCTCCGTGTCGCCGCGTCGCGCACGCCACTGGCGTGCCGCGAGCAGTCCTCCGTGGAACGCGCCCCAGAACACGAAGGTCCATGCGGCGCCGTGCCAAAGGCCGCCGAGGGCCATCGTGATCATGACGTTCACGTAGGTGCGGCGCTCGCCGCGCCGGTTCCCGCCGAGCGGGATGTAGAGGTAGTCGCGGAGCCAGCGGGACAGGGTCATGTGCCAGCGACGCCAGAAGTCCTGGATCGAGCGGGCCGCGTAGGGTCGATCGAAGTTCCTCGGGAACTGGAAGCCCAACAGCTTCGCGACGCCGATCGCGATGTCGGTGTACCCGCTGAAGTCCGCGTAGATCACGATCGCATAGCCGAGGATGCCGAAGAGGGCATCGGGGGCACTCCGCGGGGACGGATCGCCGAACACGGGATCCACGATCTGCGCCGCCAGGTAGCTCGAGATCACCACCTTCTTGAACAGGCCGCCGAGGATCAGCCAGGCGGCGCCGGCGACGTCGACGTGCCGTTCGTCCCGGCGCTCTCGCAGCTGGGGGATCAGCTCGTGAGGACGGACGATGGGACCCGCGACGAGATGCGGGAAGAATGAGAGGTACAGGAAGGTATCGGTCCAGCTCGCCACTTCGAAGTCGTCCCGGTACACGTCCACCACATAGGCGATCGCCATGAACGTGAAGAACGAGATCCCCACCGGGAGCACCACCTGGATCAGAGGGATCGACGGCTCGATCCCCAGCGAGGTGAGCGTGTTCGTCACGTTCACGGCGAAGAACCCGTAGTACTTGAAGAAGGCGAGCGGTATGAGGAGCAGTGCGACGGCGATCCCGTTCACGACGAGCCTCGCCCGGGGCGAGCGTGTCCGTGCGACCGCGATCGCTCCCAGCTGCGCCAGGATGGAGATGCCTACCAGCAGCAGGACGAACCGCCAGTCCCACCACGCATAGAAGATGTAGCTCGCCCCGATCATGAACCACTTCCACGGCTGGGACAGATGGTTCAGGAGCCAGTGAGCTGTGAAGACCAGGACGAGGAAGATCGCGAAGTCCACCGTGGGGAAGAGCATCGGGAGCCGATGCTAGCCGAGGTCAGAGACCCGTTTCCCCGAAGCCATGCTCGAGGGAGGCGCGCTGGCGCGCGGTGTCGTCCGCCCGGACCGCGTCAGGTGCCTTCGACGAGTGGTCGGACCTCGATCGTGCCGCCTTCCGCGGCCGGGATCTGGGTCGCGTACCCGAGCGCCGTCTCCTGATCGCAATCCACCAGGAAGTAGCCGCCGAACTGCTCCTCGGCGTCCGAGAACGGTCCGTCGGAGACGACCGTCTGTCCATCACGGACGCGGACGAGCTTGGCCGACGAGGCCACGTCCATCTCGTCGCCGCCCACGTAGTGCCCGTGCTCCTCCATCTCGCGCTGGAGCTTGCCGTACCGTTCGTAGTGTCCGGCTCGCTCCGCATCCGACAAGCTTTGCCAACCACTCTCCCTGCCGTGGATCAAGAGCATGTATCGCATCGGGACCTCCCTCGGCGTCCGACGGCCGCGTTCACCCTAACGACCATCGGAAGCGGAGGGCATCGACGGTGGATCGAGAAGCTCCTGGGGTGCCTCTGAGCCCGACAAGGCTCCGACGTAGACACCAGCGAGGACGAGTGGCGCGCCGAGCAGCAGCGAGGACGTCACGCCTTCGCCCAGCAGGAGCGCACCCCCGACGACGGAGACGATCGGGAACAGGACGAACTGGTAGCTGGCGCCGGTGGCGGTCCATCGCCGGATCACGTACACGACGAGCATGAACAGGAAGGGCGAGGCGATGGCCAGGTAGAGGATCGCTGCGCGGACGCTCGGGCTCACGGGCATCTCCCACGACTCGCCCGCGACGAGCGAAAGCACGAGGAGGAGCGCCGCCCCCACCGACATCCCGATCGCGTTCGTGACGACCGGGTGGGCCGAGGGAAGCAGCTTCAGCACGATGCCCGACTCCGCGGCCGCTGCTGCTGCGATCACGACCGCGAGCACGGAGAGCAGCGAGACGTCGCCCGCGAGAGCGCCGGAGGACATCACGGCGATCCCCGTGAGCGCGACCAACGCCCCGATCACTCCGCGGAGCCGAAGTCGCTCGAGCCGATGCACCGCGGCGAGCATGACGGTCAACAGCGGGACGGAAGCCATGATCGTGCCGCCGAGGCCTGCGGGGACCTCCTGCGATCCCCAGTAGAAGAACGCGTAGGCGGCCAGGAAGCTGAGGATCCCGTAGACGAAGGCGCCACCCAGAGCCCGACCCTCCGGGAGCGCGTACCGTCCGCGGGCAACGAGCGCCCAGAGGATCAGCGAGGCGCCCAGGAACCGGATGCCGGCCCCCCAGAAGGGATCCAGCTCCCGATTGCTGAACCGGACGGCCACGATGTTCGAGCCGGCGAGGAGCACGACCCCGGCGAAGGCGAGAAGGATCCGCCTGTCGATGACTCCGCCTGCCATCCGCGGATGATAGGCCCCAGATCGTGAGGCAGAGGTAGCCTGTGGCCCCATCGAACCGGGAGGACCGGGATGTCACGCGATATCGACTGGCACGTGTT
The DNA here is from genome assembly GCA_030862755.1 of Actinomycetota bacterium. Taxonomy (GTDB): domain Bacteria; phylum Actinomycetota; class UBA4738; order UBA4738; family HRBIN12; genus JAJNBA01. The sequence continues at coordinate 163 of JALZDC010000453.1, read as the reverse complement.
CGACAAGGCCGCCGACGTCACCGCATCGGCGGTGCGCGGGGCCATGGGGTCGCAGGGCAGTCAGCCTGCGACCTACGTGGGCGAGATCTTCCGAGAGATCTACTCGGCCTTGCGGCAGGCGACGGACGAGATGCCCTCGAGGGATCAGAACACGGGGTTCTAG
>JALZDC010000226.1 GCA_030862755.1 Actinomycetota bacterium | reverse complement strand
GCAGGAGATCGCGTTCACGCTCGCGAACGGGATCGCGTACGTGCGGGCGGCCGTCGGCGCCGGCCTCGCGGTCGACGACTTCGCGCCGCGCCTCTCGTTCTTCTTCGCGTGCCACATGAACTTCTTCGAGGAGATCGCCAAGTTCCGGGCGGCCCGCCGCATGTGGGCGACGATCATGCGCGACCGCTTCGGGGCGAAGGACCCGAGGTCCCAGACGCTGCGGTTCCACACCCAGACCGGGGGAGCGACCCTGACGGCCCAGCAACCGGAGAACAACATCGTCCGGACGGCGCTGGAAGCGATGGCGGCCGTCCTGGGTGGCACCCAATCGTTGCACACGAACTCATTCGACGAGGCACTCGCGCTGCCGACCGAGCAGGCGGTGAAGATCGCGCTGCGGACCCAGCAGGTGCTCGGGTACGAGACCGGCCTCGCGCAGACCGTGGATCCGCTCGGCGGCTCGTACTACGTGGAGTGGCTGACCGACGAGCTCGAACGTCTGGCGACCGAGGTCATAGGGAAGGTCGACGCGATGGGGGGCGCGGTGGCGGCGATCGAGGCCGGTTACTACCAGGACGAGATCCACGAGGCGGCGTACCGGATCCAGCGAGGGATCGAGACCCAGGAAAGGATCGTCGTCGGGGTGAACCGTTTCGTGGACACGTCGGTGAAGCCCGTCGAGCTCCAGCGGATCTCGGAGGAGGAGACGGCCCGGCAGGTCGAACGACTGCGGAGGCTCCGGGCCTCCCGCAACCAGGCCGCCGTGGACGCGGCGCTCGCCGAGGTGGAGGAGACCGCGGGCGGGATCGGCAACCTCCTTCCGCCCATGCGCGAGGCGCTCCGGCTCGGCGCCACGCTCGGCGAGGTGTCGGATGCCTTGCGGCGCGTGTTCGGCGAATACCGGCCGACCTACTAGCCCGTTAGGCTGCGCACGTGAACGTGGCGGTGGTGGGAGGCACAGGGGCAGAAGGCTTCGGGCTCGGCCTCCGGCTCGCGAAGGCGGGCCACCACGTGACGATCGGCTCCCGCGACACCGGCCGGGGTGCGAAGTCGGCGGAGAAGGCGTCGGAGCGCGCGGGGGGGACGGTGGAGGGCACCGACAACGCGGGCGCGGCCGCCACGGCCGGGGGCGACGGCGTCGTCGCCGTCACCGTCCCGTTCGCCGGACAGATCGAGATCTACCGTTCCATCAAGGACGCCGTCGCCCCCGGCGCCGTGGTCCTGGACGCCACGAGCCCCCTCGCGACCGCGGTCGGCGGCCAACCGTGGCAGGTGCTTCGCCCCTGGCAAGGCTCGGCCGCCGAACAAGCCCAGGCGATCCTCGGCGGTGGCCCGCGGGTCGTGGCCGGTTTGCATACGATCGCGGCCGAGGCCCTCCAGACTCTCGACCGCGAGATCGACAGCGATGTGCTCCTCTGCGCGGACGATGCTGACGCGAAGGCCCGCGTCGGCACCCTGCTCGAGGGGATACCAGGGATGCGCTGGGTGGATTGCGGACGCCTCGAGATGGCTCGCGTCGCCGAGTCGCTCACGGCGCTCCTCGTCACGATAAATCGGACCTACAAGGTCACGGACTCGGGTTTCCGGATCGTCGGGCGCGACGCCTGGGGCGCCATCAGCCGCTAATCGATCACGGCCAGGACCTGGCCTGTCTCCACGACCTGCCCGGCGTGGATCGGGAGATCGGTGACCTCGCCCTCACGGTTCGCAGGAACGTGGTTCTCCATCTTCATGGCCTCGAGGATGCAGATCACGTCGCCGGGCCGGACCTCCTGGCCCTTCTCGACGAGCACCTTGACGATCGTGCCCTGCATCGGCGCGAGGATCTCGCCGTGGACGTGCTCCCCGTGGTGCGCGTCGGGCGCGATCGGAGGTCTCGGGGCCGGCTCGCGACGCTCGTCGAAGATCCGCACCGGGATGCGCCGCCCGTCGACCTCGACGAGGATGTCCGCCGGTCGATTGGGGGCTGGCCCTGAGATCCCGAGGTCCGGATGTGCAGGCAGGTCCGCACCGGCGAGCGCCCGCTCCAGCCACGTGGTCGTGTGGGCGGCTGCCCTGAACTCCTTGGACTCGAGGATCCAGCGATGCACCGGGATCGTCGTCGGAACGCCCTCCACGACGAACTCGTCCAGACCTCGGAGCATCCGTGTGCGAGCCTCCTCCCTGTCGCGGCCGGCCACGATCAGCTTCGCGAACATCGAGTCGTAGTCGCCCGGGATCTCGCGGCCCTGCTCGATCCCCGAATCCACCCGAACGAACGGGCCGGCAGGTTCCCGGTAGCGCGTGACCCGCCCGGGACCCGGCAGGAAGTTCCTTCCCGGATCCTCGGCGTTGATCCGGCACTGGATCGAGGCGCCGCGAGGCGCCGGGTCCAGGGCCAGCTTCTCGCCCAGCGCCACACGGATCTGGAGAGCCACCAGATCGAGCCCTGTCACCATCTCGGTCACCGTGTGCTCGACCTGGAGACGGGTGTTCATCTCGAGGAAGTAGAAGTCCCCGTCCTCGTCCATCACGCACTCGACGGTGCCGGCGTTCACGTAGTCGGCCGCCTTCGCGAGGCCCACGGTCGCCTCGGCGAACCGTTCACGGACGCGATCGTCGAACAGGGCAGACGGTGTTTCCTCGATCAGCTTCTGGTGGCGGCGTTGGACCGAACAGTCGCGTTCACCGAGGAAGAACACGTTTCCGTGGGTATCGGCGATGATCTGCGCCTCCACGTGGCGCGCGCGATCGACGTAGCGCTCGAGGAAGACCTCGGGCCGGCCGAAGTAAGACTTCGCCTCGCGTGCGGCCCGCTTGAGCGATTCCTCCAGATGATCCCCATCGCGCACGACGTGCATGCCCTTGCCGCCCCCACCGAACGCTGCCTTCACGACGAGCGGGAACCCGATCCGGCCCGCCTCCTTCTTCGCCTGCGCGAGATCCACCGGCTCGCGGGTCCCGGGAACGATCGGCATGCCGGCGGCGTCCGCGACGCGGCGCGCGGCGGCCTTATCTCCCGTCGTTTCGATCGCCCGCGCGGATGGGCCCACGAACGCCAGCCCTGCCTCTTCGACCGCCTGGGCGAACGGTGCCCGCTCGGCCAGGAACCCGTAGCCAGGGTGCACGAGGGTGGCTCTCGACTTGCGGGCGACCTCCATGATCCGGTCGACGGCGAGGTAGGACGCGGACGCGAGCGGGGGGCCGATCCGGAATGACTCGTCCGCCATGTCGACGTGGAGGGAATCGCGATCGGCGTCGGAGTACACCGCGACCGTCGCGATGCCGAGGTCGCGACACGTCCGGGCGATCCGGATGGCGATCTCGCCGCGGTTGGCGATCAGGAGCTTCTGCTTCCGCGCCATGTGGCGTCACGATATAGCGTCCAGCGGAGGTGGAAAGCGTGCTGAGCGAGGATGCGTTGACGCGAGCGCTTGCGACGGCCGGACTCGCGGCCCCGGTTCGTTGGGACGAGCTGACCGAGTCGACGAACGCGACCGCGCTTGCGATGGCGGCGGAGGGAACCCCCGCGTGGACGCTCGTCGCCGCGGGTCACCAGACCGCCGGCCGAGGACGGCTGGGCCGCGTGTGGCTCGACCGGCCGGGCCAGGCGCTCATGTGCAGCGTGGTGCTCCGCCCCTCCTGGGACCCGGAGCGCCTCGGGCTCGTGTCGCTGGCGGCCGGCGTCGCGATGGCAGGGGCTGCGTCGGAGGCCTCCGGATCGGACGTGCGTTGCAAGTGGCCGAACGATCTGATCGTCGCCGACGCGAAGGTCGGCGGCATCCTGGCCGAATCGGAGGTCGCGGAAGGTCGCGTCCGGCACGTCGTGGTGGGCGCCGGGGTGAACCTCGAGGTCCCGGACGGCGTGCCCGGTGCCGGGGCGATCGGGAACGTCGAGGGGGAACGGGTCCTGGCCGCCTACCTC
>JALZDC010000448.1 GCA_030862755.1 Actinomycetota bacterium | reverse complement strand
CACCGCGGCCGTGGGCGACCACGCCCCTCGAAGGAATCCGACCACATCGGACAGGGTCTCCGTCCCGATGACATGGAGCCCTTCGACCTGCGCGGCCTCGACGGCGTTCGCTGCCGGCACCACGACCCCCTCCAGACCCGCCCTCGCGGCGGCGATCGCCACGGTGAGGATGCCAGGCGTCGTCAGGAGCTCGCCCTTGAGGGAGACCTCGCCGGAGAAGGCGAAGGCACGGAGGCGATCGCTCGGGATCTGCCGCGTCGCCGCGAGCACGCTCATCACGAGCGGGAGATCCAGTCCGGGCCCCTCTTTCCGGACGTTGGCGGGTGCCAGGTTCACGACGACACGCCGGAGTGGCCATTCGAGCTTCGCGCCTTCGACGGCCGGTCTGACACGCTCCCGAGCGTCCTGCACGGCCGCGCCGGGGAGCCCAGTGAAGATGAGGGCCGGGAGCCCGCGACCCACGTGCGCCTCCACGGTCACGAGATGCCCGCCGACACCGAGCACCGCCACCCCCAGGACCCGCCCGTACATGAGCGCCGGACGATACCGACGACCACCGACACTTGGGGCGGGTCGGCGACCGCCTATCGCTCGATCCATTCAAGACGCGGTCGACTTCGACACGATCCTGTCGTCCTGCGTACGACTCAGCTTCTTCTTCTTCTCCAGCTGCTGCTTGGCTCGCGCCTTCGCGTTGGCGGCGTGACAGCGGTCCGGCATCGGGTAGTTCCTGGTCTCCTTCTTGGCGTCGGAGGAACGCGCGTGTTCCGGAAGCCCGAACTTCCTGGTCGGACCCGCGCTCGCTTCTTCGCTCGAAGCTCCGGCAACGTCCTCACCTCCACTTCGTTCCTTCCCAAGCCGAGGGAACCTCTCGAACACAAGGCCTCCGGCTCACGAGTAGCATCCGCGCGTGTCCCAGCGGTCCGAGTGGCATCCCGAGCACGAGTTGATCGATCCACGCGATCCCGACCGGTCACGCGCGGCGCTCGAACGCCTCGGCGAGCGGACGTGGGCCGAGGCTCTGGATTGGCTCTACGGACCGGCCGTGGACCGACCCACCGCGCCGGACCTCTATCCGGAGATGCGCCACGTCTTCTTCGGTGAGACGGGCTCTCCAGGCCCCGCTCCCACGGGCGGCCGTACCTCGGACGACGTGCTTGCAGAGTTCCGCGAGCGCATCGCGCCGTTCGCCTATGCGTCGCAGCATCCGGGCTCCTACAGCTACTTCACGCCGCCGCCGCTTCCGATGTCGATCGCGGGCGAGACCCTCGCCCAGTGGTTGAACCAGGGCATCGATGTGTGGCTCTCCGGGATGTCTGCTCCTTTCGTCGAGGAGGAGGTGACCCGCTGGCTATGCGACCTCTGCGGCTACGGCGCGGACTCGTGGGGCGTCCTCACGAGCGGCGGCGTGATGGCCAACATCATGGCGCTTACGGTGGCAAGGGACGTCCACCTCGGGACGCTCCTCGGCGGAGAGCGACCGCGCGGTGCCGCGCTCGAAGGGGTCCGGCTCTACGCCTCCGACCAAACCCACTTCTCGATCGAGCGGGCCGTCGACGTCCTCGGCTTCCCTGAGGGAACGCTCAGGATCGTTGCCTCCGATGACGACTTCCGTCTGCGCGCCGCCCCCATCGCGGCGGCCATCGCGAAGGATCGCGGAGCCGGCCTGATGCCGTTCGCGATCTGCGCGGCCGCCGGCTCCACCAACACAGGCTCGATCGACGACGTCCCGGCGATCGCCGACCTCGCCGAACGAGAAGGTCTCTGGCTCCACGTAGACGCTGCGTACGGCGCGGCCGCCCGGCTCTCGACCCGGGAGGCGCACAAACTGCCCGCCCTCGAACGTGCCGACTCGCTCACTGTTGATCCACACAAATGGCTCTTCCAGCCCTACGACATCGGCGGACTGCTCGTGAAGCGGCGAGAGGATCTCCTACGAACCTTCCACCGCGAACCGGAGTACTACGCTGTCTGGGGTCCGGAGGAACGGCCGCTCCACTGGTACCAATACTCGCTGGAGGGCACGCGACGGTTCCGTGCGCTGAAACTATGGCTGTCGTGGAAGCATCTCGGCTCCGAGGGCTTCGCGCGCCTGATCGAACGCAACGTCGATCTCGCGGAGCATCTCGCATCGCGCGCTCGCGCACTGGCTTTCGAGGTCATCACGCCCCAGCTCGCGGTCGTCTGCATGCGGTTCGCACCTTCCGGCCTGGATCCAGCGAACACCGACGAGCTGCAGCGAAGGCTTCAGCGCGCCCTGGAGGTCTCCGGCATCGGGTGGCTCTCGACCACCACGCTCCAGGGCCGGACCTGGCTCCGCGCGGGCGTGATCAACTATCTATCGACGACGGGCGACGCCGACCGTATCCTCGACACGCTGCTCGCCGCTTCAGAAGGCATCCTCGAAGACCTCGATCGTTGATCTGGCGCTCCGGATCGCGACGCTCGCCACATCGAACCGGATCGCCTGGGGATGCGAGGCAGTCACCTGGAGGAACGCTTCCGCGAGCGCCCGGAGCTTCGCCCGCTTCTTCCAGGTCACGGCTTCGTAGCCGCCCCCGAAAACGCCCTCGCGCCGTGTCTTCACCTCGCAGAAGACGAGCGCCCCACCGCGCTCCAACACGAGGTCGATCTCGCCGAGTCGGCATCGCCAGTTGCGCGCCACCACTCGGTAGCCACGTCGCCGGTACCACTCGCGTGCAGCGTCTTCGCCGGTCGGCCCGAGCGCACGATCCGCCTTCACGGGGCCGACGCTACCGACGAGCACCGACGCCGCTCCGGACCGGCTACCGGACGAGCCGGCTCAGATGGCCGCGGCGCGGCGACCCGTGATCGCCGAGACGATCCCGAGGCCGATCAAAGTCAGCCCGGGCAGCCACCGTCGCACGATCCCCGACCCCCGGCGAGCCGCCAGCCGGCGGGACACCCGGGCCGAGACGAGGGCGTAGGTCCCGTCCGAGATGAACCCGAGGAGGATGAACGTGATGCCGAGGAGGACGATCTGCAGCGGGACCCCCCCTTTCGACACGTCCACGAACTGGGGCAGGAACGCCAGGAAGAACAACGCCGTCTTCGGATTCAGGACGTTCACCACCACGCCCTGCGCGTAGATCCGTCTGAGCGAGTGGCCCTTCCCGGCAACGTCTGGCCGTCCCTCGTCGCGATCGCGGAGCGCTCGGATCCCCAGCCAGATGAGGTACGCGGCGCCCACGTACTTCACGACGCCGTACGTGAGGGCTGAGGATGCGAGGATCGCCGAGAGACCGAAGGTCGCTGCGGCGACGTGCATGATCGATCCGGTGTGGATCCCCAGGACCGAGACCAACCCGGCGGCTCGCCCCTGATCCATCGAGCGTGTCACGATGTAGAGGACCGAGGGCCCTGGCACGACGAGGAGCGCCAGCGAGGCCACGGCGAAGGCCGCGAAGACCTCCGGGGAGGGCATCAGACGGCCGGGGAGTCGGGGATGGACGTGGCGTCTTGGCGGAGCTCCTCGACGTTGACATCGTGGCGGGTCACCACACGGACCGAGGACACGAATCGGGCTGGCCGGAACATATCCCAGACCCAGGCGTCGTTGAGCTCGACGCGGACCCAGCCGCCCTCGAGGTGCTCGATCTCCACCTTGTTCGCCAGGTAGAAGCGACGCTCGGTCTCGATCACGAAGGCGAACATCGGGAGGACGTCTCGATACTCGCGGTAGAGCTCGAGCTCTCGCTCCTCCTCGAAACGCTCGATGTCGTCTTCGTTCATCGGGTCATGCTCTCATGCTTGTCCGTTTCCGACGTCGAAAGGCCGACCGACCGGCCCATCCCGGGGAGAGACGCTTGGCCCACACACGCGAATGAGAGGCGGTGGATCGGGGTGGGGCCGAGGCGGTCGAGCACCTCCAGGTGGTCCGGCGTCCCGTAGCCGCGGTTGTGGTCGAAGCCCCAAGCCGGGTAGCGCCGGTGCATCCGGTCCATGATCCGGTCCCGAGTCACCTTGGCGACGATCGAGGCGGCCGCGACCGAGACCGCCACCGCGTCGCCCCTCTTGATCCCGAGCGAGGGGCACGGCATCCGCGGGACAGGAAAGCCGTCGGTCAGAGCGTACTCGGGCACGGGGTCGAGCGCACGGATGCACCGCCGCAGCAAGGCGAGGTTCGAGCGGTGGAGGCCGCGGCGGTCGATCACGGCTGGTTCCGCCCTCGCGACGGCGAACAACGCGGCCGCCACGATCCGCTCGTACGCAGCCTCCCGCTGGAGCCGCGTCAGGAGCTTCGAGTCGTCGATCCCCTGGGTATCGAATCCCTCGGGCAGCACCACGGCCGCCGCCACCAGCGGTCCGGCCAGAGCCCCGCGGCCGGCTTCGTCGGCGCCGGCGACCCGCGTGAACCCTTGCTCACGCAACACGCGCTCGTAGCGGACGAGGTCGCCGGTCAGTCGATCCCCCCGATCCTGTCGAGGGGCCATGCGATCACGAGCGCCTCCCCGATCACCTTCTCCTCCGGGACGTAGCCTAATCCGCCCGGTGGCGGGAACCTCGAATCACCCGAATGCAGCCGGTTGTCGCCCAGCACGAACAGCATGCCATCCGGCACCGTCTCGGGACCGAAGTCCCGGGAATCCCGTTCTGCAGCCACGTACCGCTCATGGATCCGCGCGCCGTTCACGAACAGTACCCCTCGACGCATCTCCCACGTGTCTCCTCCGAGGGCAAGCACGCGCTTGATGAAGTCGTCGTCCTCGGGCCGGGCGACTCCGATGCCTTCCCCCAGCCAATGGAGGAACCCGCCGAGGATCCCGCGTTCGTCGTGCGGCGCAGGGTCGGGATCCGAGAACACGACCACATCACCGTACGAGACGTCGGAGAACACCTTGCAGATCCGGCACACGATGATGCGATCCCCGGGCCGAAGCGTGGGGTGCATCGAGACCGAGGGGATGAAGAAAGCCTGTACGAGGAAGCTCTTGATGAGGATCGCGAGCACCAGTGCCGAGAAGACCAGCGGCCCGAGCTCCCGCAGGGTGCTCGCGAGGGTCTCTTTTCGATGACCATCCACGGCGTCCTCGACCGCGGCGTCGGGGCCGGCCCGGCGCCCTTGCGGCGGGGTCAAATCGGTGTCAGCGAGGTGCGTCTCGGGCGGCGCCGGGCCGGG
>JALZDC010000425.1 GCA_030862755.1 Actinomycetota bacterium | reverse complement strand
GGTCGATCTCGTACACGGCCCGACCATTGTCATCGGCCAGCCAGAGCGAGTTGTCCCGCGGGACGAAGGCGCTCCCCTCGGCGTCCCTCATCGAGATCGACGATCCGGCGAACGGAGAAGTCCTAATCGTCCTGAGCAGCTGCAGCTCCGGGCTCGACGTGACGGGAAGCGACGCGAAGGCCGGCGCCGCCGACACCGCGAGGATCGTGACCGCGATGGAGAGGAGACGGATGGGTCTTGCATCCCTCCGACGCTTCGGCCGCATCACCATCCCGAGCTCTCCACCCTCGAGCGAACGACCAGATCCTCAGAGCTTTCTGGCCCGGGGACGCGCGCGTTCGCGCCGGTAGCAAGTAGTTCCTCTTCGTCGCGGGGGCAGGATTTGAACCTGCGACCTCTGGGTTATGAGCCCAGCGAGCTACCGGACTGCTCCACCCCGCATCACCAGGATAGCGATGCGAGCCGGAGATGACAGATGGGTGCGAGGGTGAGCTCGGGTGGGCGGTTTAGGGAGGCGCGGCGCCGGGACGGTAGGCTCGGGTGCCCACAAGATCGACCGACCAACTTGGCAGAGGGAGGTGAGGAGCCGGGCACAGAAGAAGCGGCTGCCACGAGATCTCGGGAGGGGATGTGCGAAAGAAGAGAGTCTTCGCGACCGTATCGGTCGTGGGCGTGATGCTCGTATCCATGTCGATCGTTGGCCCGTCGCGCGCGGATCCCGCGGGCCGGTTCGCGTTCCGGGCTCAGCCGGGCCGCCCCACGCTCTCCGGCGTGGCGGACCCAACGCTCCTCACCGGAACCGCGGGCGTCACGGACCCATCTGCGGTCGCCCGGGTCCAGGCGACGGCGAGCTCGGACGACATCCAGGCCAACGGGGATAACAAAGCGAGACCCACTCAGCGCTTCGGCAGCGGGGAGGGCCTCCCCGCGAACGAGACCTCCATCGCCATCAATCCCACCGACCAGAGGAACGTGATCGGCGGAACGAACGACTACGAGCCGGGTGTGGACTCCGTCATGGGGATCTACACCTCGTTCAATGGAGGCCGCACGTGGCCGTACAGCCGCCACGCGCGGCAGATCATCACCCCCTCACGCAAGATGCTGGGGTCGGGTGACCCGGTCATCGCTTTCGACAGCGAAGGGGTCGCCTACGCCTCGTTCATCGCGTTCGGTCGGGACGACTGCGACTCCTACATCGCGGTGATCCGGTCCGAGGACAAGGGCGTGACGTGGACCGTGCCCGTGGATTCGGAATCCGAGGGGACGGAACTCCAGGTCGGCGACGGCATCACGGTGCACAACGGCGGGCCGGAAGACTGCCAGATCTTCCACGACAAGGAATGGATGACGGTGGGCCCTCGCCCGGACGGCGTGCCGCTGGTGGAGGGGACCGACCCTGCCCACACCAGCCCCGACCGGCTGTACGTGACCTGGACCCGATTCGACTCCGGTCCCGCCGGCGACACGTTCGTCGACTCGCCGATCTTCCTCGCCTACTCGGACGATCAGGGCAGGCATTGGTCGGCGGCGCAGGAGATCTCCGGCTCCAACGAGGAGTCCTGCCAGCCCCAGTTCGGTGACACGGACGCTCCTGCCTGCGACGAGAACCAGTTCTCGGTCCCGGTCGTCGACCCGAGGAACGGCACGCTGCACGTGGCGTTCCAGAACTTCAACGTGGAGTGCTGCGAGTTCACCCAGTACATGATCGTTCGCTCGGATGACGGTGGTCAGACGTTCTCCGACCCCGTCCGCATCACCGAGGTTGCCGACGGGGCGGACAAGTACCCGATCTGCGCCGGTCGCCAGACCCTCGACGACATGTGCGCGAGGGTGAATGCCGCGGGGAACATCGACATCGATCCGCGGAACGGCACCCTTTACCTCGCCTTCGCCGACAACCGGAACGGCACGGCCGCGGATACGAACACGGACGTCCTGGTCTCGAAGTCAACCGACGGTGGGGTGACATGGAGCCCGGTCCAACAGATCACCACGAGCGAGGACGACCAGTTCTTCCCGTGGCTGTCCGTGGCCCCGAACGGGATCGTCGCGGTCGCGTACTTCGACCGGCAGTACGGCCATCCGCTCATCGACACCTCTCTGGCGGTGTCGACCAACGCGGCGGCGGCGTGGTCCCTGAGGCGAGTGAGCGAGGTCTCGTGGGATCCGAACCTGGCGTTCAGGCTCGGCGTGTTCATCGGGGACTACAACGGGCTGGACACGACCAGGAGTACCGCGATCCCGTTCTGGACGGACGCGCGGTTCGCCGAACCCAACGTCGAGGGCAACAACCCTCCGCACCAGCAGTCCGATGCCATGGTGGACCTGGAGCGGCTGCGGCGGCCAGGGTAGCTCGCCCAAGCC
>JALZDC010000222.1 GCA_030862755.1 Actinomycetota bacterium | reverse complement strand
TGGAGATGCGCTCCAGGCGCGGCACCAACGACGCCCTGCGGGCGCTCTTCGACCTCGTGCCGCCGCAGGCGACCGTGGTCCGGGACGGCGAGGAGATGACCATCCCGAGCAGCGAGGTCGAGCTCGGCGACACGGTCGTCTTGCGACCGGGCGACAAGGTGCCGGTGGACGGCGAGGTCACGGAGGGCGAGACGAGCATAGACGAGGCGCTGGTGACGGGCGAGAGCGTGCCGGTGAGCAAGCATCCCGGGGACGGGGTGATCGCCGGCTCGATCAACCGCAGCGGCAGCGTCCGTTTCAAAGCGACCGCCGTCGGCTCGCACACCACGCTCGCCCAGATCGTGGACCTCGTCCAGCAGGCGCAGAGCTCCAAGGCGCCGGGACAGCGGCTGGCCGACCGCGCCGCGGAGTACCTGGTGATCCTGGCCGTAGGCTCGGGGATCGTCACCTTCGTCGTCTGGTACTTCTTCGGAGGCGCGGCCCTCATCACGGCGATGACGTTCGCGATCTCGGCGGTTGTCATCGCCTGCCCGGACGCGTTGGGCCTGGCGACCCCCACGGCGGTGGCTGTCGGCACCGGCATCGGGGCGAGGCACAACATCCTGATCAAAGACGCCGCCACCCTCGAGAACGTCTCGCGCATAGACGCCGTCGTCCTCGACAAGACCGGCACCCTCACCGAGGGTGAGCCCTCGCTCACGGACGTCTTGACCGAAGATGGCGTGAGCGAGGAAGACCTCCTGCGCTTTGTGGCCCCGGCCGAGAAGAGCTCCGAGCACCCGCTCGCCGAAGCGATAGTAGCGGGCGCCCGCGAGCGGGGCATCGAGGCAGGCGACGCCGCGGGGTTCGAGGCCGTCGCGGGGCACGGCATCCGGGCTACCGTGGACGGGCGCGCCGTGCTAGTGGGCAACCGAAGGCTGATGGACGAGAGTGGGGTAGACGTCTCCGGGATGGAAGAGAGGGCGGCCGCGCTCGCCGGCGCGGGCAAGACGCCTGTGTTCGTGGCGGTGGACGGAGAACCCAGCGGGCTCGTCGCGGTGGCGGACACCATCAAGCCGAGCGCGCGCGAGACGCTGCAGCGCCTCGAGGAGATGGGCATCGAGGCGGTCATGATCACGGGCGATAACAAGAGGACCGCCGAGGCCGTGGCGCGCGAGCTCGGCATAGAGCGCGTCTTCGCCGAGGTGCTCCCCGCCGACAAGGCGCGCTACGTGGAGCAGCTGCAGAGCGAGGGCAAGCATGTGGCGATGGTCGGGGATGGGGTAAACGACGCCCCCGCCCTCGCGCAGGCCGACATAGGTATAGCCATCGGCGCTGGCACCGACGTCGCCATCGAGACAGCCGAGGTGGTCCTGATGAAGAGCGACCCGCTGGATGTCACCCGCGCCGTCGTGCTCTCGAAGGCGACCGTCAGGAAGATGAAGCAGAACCTGGTGTGGGCCTCGGTCTACAACGTGCTCGCGATCCCTGTCGCCGCGGGGGTGCTCTTCCCCGCCTACGGCATCATTCTCAGGCCCGAGTTTTCGGCGCTCCTGATGTCGGTCTCCTCGATCATCGTCGCCGTGAACGCCGTGCTCCTCAAAGGCGTCGAGCGCGACCTGGAAGAACCGACGTCGGATGGACCGTCGCCGGAACCCGCGACGGCCGCCTAAGCCAAACCCCCGCAAAGGTTGGGGTCCGTCGCGGTCGACGACCTTGTGGTTGGTCATCATGTCCGCGTCCTCGTGCTCGAGGGTGTGGCGGTGAAACACCGCCACCCACCAGCAACATGGTGATCGCCCACGAGCGCACGGTTCCGCAGATGCAGGGGTGGCGCGAGGAATGGTACCCGCAGGGGTAGACGTACGGCACCATGCCAACCGGTGGCGCGGAGACAGGCCAAGGGACAAGCGGACGGCCCGAGAGTGCCGTCCCCGCGCCCGAGCCTCCGCTCTACCCAACCTCCTAGAAGGACGGTTCTCGGAAGTTCGCGCGTGACCCTGGCAGATGGCACCATGACCTATTAGTGGCCGCCGGCATGCGGGCTGTAAGAGGAGGACGAGAGCCATGCCCGACGACGAACGAGATAGAGCGGGGGTCATCGCCCCCCTCCCCTGATCTACCTGGGGACACTGCTCCTCGGGATGCTGCTCAACCGGAGGTTCCCGATCCCCTTCTTACCGCGCAAGGTGGCCCGCACCCTCGGATGGCCGCTCGTCGTCGCCGGAGTGGTGCTCCTGGGCTGGTTCGAGTGGGCGATGCGCCGCGCCGGCACGCCGACCAACCCCTACCAACCCCTACAAGCCTTCCTCGGGCATCGTCACCGAAGGGCCGTTCCGCTACACGCGCAACCCCGCCTACCTCTCCATGACGACGATCTATGCGGGGATCGCCGCGTTGGCGAGGGCGTCGTGGGCCTTCCTCTTGCTGCCGGTAGCACTGGGGGTGATCCGGCGCGGGGTCATCGAGCGCGAGGAGCGCTACCTGGAGCAGAAGTTCGGGGAAGAGTACCTGCGCTACAAGGCGAGCGTGCGGCGTTGGATCTAGGCATCGACGCCTAAGAGCCGGAGGTCGCCAATTCACAGGTTTCGCAGAGGGCTAGAGTTCTACGCAGTTTATCGATGGTCGGGGTTCCGAGTTCCAGTAAGATCACCTCATTGACCGAAGGGAAGGAGAACAATGCGAGAGCCCGTCTTCAACGAAACGGTGCAGCTCGGGATCGTCGTGCGCGATCTGGAGGCGACGGTACGGAGGTACGAAGACGACTACGGGATCGGCCCGTGGCGGTTCGACCGGATCGACCTCGGTGAGGCGAACGACTACCGCGAGTACGG
>JALZDC010000376.1 GCA_030862755.1 Actinomycetota bacterium | reverse complement strand
GGGCGCGCGTTCCCGATCGGAACGGAGGCGTCGGAGCGCTCAGATCTTGTGGCCGACCCCGTCGATCACGTGCTTCGAGCTGATGACCTGGGTGTCCTCGACGGCCTGGACCTTGTGCTTCTGGTTGGGACGCGCGTGGAATCCCATCCCTGGTCTGAGTTCGGCGTGCTCGCCATCGAGATCCACCGACAGCCGGCCCGAGATCACGTACATCACCTGCTCGTGCGGATGCGCGTGCTCCACCGCACCTTCACCGGCCTTGAAGCGCAGCCGGCCGACCTCGATGAACTCCCCGGTCACGAGCTCTCCGTACGCCGTGGAGTACTTCGGAGTCACGGTCTCCTTCTCGATCTCGTCGAACACGAGGAACGGCATCTCGTCGGATCTCCTTTCGGCAGTCGTCTCGGCGCCCTAGCGGAGCTCGCCGGTCTTCTCGTAGATCGGGTCGACCAGGTTCTTGAAGCTGATGGCGACGGTGTCCTCGAGGGCTTGCACGGTGTGTTCCGCGTTGGACGGATGGAAGCTGCCCTCGCCGGGGCCCACCTCGTAGGTCTCGCCATCGCAGGTGACCTTGAGCCTGCCCTTCACGATGTAGAAGACCTGCTCCTCGGCGTGGGCGTGGGTCTTCGCCCCCTTCCCCGAATCGAACATCGCCTTCGTGACCTCGATCTTCTGGCTCCGCAGCACCGGCCCTTTCGCCTCCGAGTACTGCGGCGTGACGGCGTTGTCCTCATCCCGGTCGAAGGTGATCTTGCCCATCATCGACTCCTCTCTCGTGTACAGGCTCGTTCACGTCGCGATCAGATCGAGCTCTTCGAACTCCCTCAGCACCTCGGCCTTCATCAGCGCCACTTCGTCGTCAGCCGGGTCGCGCGGGAACGGCAGATCGACGCTCAGGTCCTGCCGCAGGGTGCCGCCTTTCGCCAGGATCACGACCCGGTCCGACAGCTCGACCGCCTCGCCCACGTCGTGGGTCACGAACAGAACCGTCTTCTTCGTCTCCATCCACATCGAGTGCAGCTCCCGTCGCAGCCCACGCGCGGTGATCGCATCGAGGTGGCTGAACGGCTCGTCCATCAGGAGCGCGTCGGGCTCGATCGAGAACGCCCGCGCGATCCCGACCCGCTGCTGCATGCCCCCCGACAGCTGGGACGGCCATGCCTTGAGGTGCTCGCTCAGTCCGACCATGTCGAGGTAATGCGCGGCGCGATCGCGGACCTCGTCGGTTTGCTCCTGCTGCACGAAAAGCATGTTGTCCATGACCGATCGCCAGGGGAGCAGGCGGGGCGCCTGGAAGACGTACCCCACGCGAGCCCGCGTGCCGTTCTCCGTGATGTCTGCACGACCGGAGGTCGGCGTCTCGACCCCCGCCAGTATGTTCAGCAGCGTCGACTTCCCGCACCCGGACGGGCCGACGATGCTGACGAACGTGTGCCCGGAAGCGTCGAAGGACACGCCATCAAGGGCGACGACGTCCCGGCCCTCACCGGGAAACACCTTCCGCAGATCGGCCACGGTCACGGTCGCCACGGCATCGCCTCCTGTCCTGGTGCGCTCATACGGTCAGCTCCGGGGTTTCACTCATCTCCCGCGCCAGGGTGGGCCGCCAGCGGAAGACACGCTGGGACAGTCGTCCGAACACGAGCCGCTCGACGACGATCGAGAACAGCGCGAAGTAGATAGCGAAGCCGACGACGCCAGCGAAGTCGCCGTAGTCGCGCATGCTCGTGATGTGCCAGCCGGCGCCGGACGTCGACGCGAACACCTCGGCGAGGATCAGTCCCTTCCAGCCGTTCGCCAGTCCGTACCGCAGCGAGGCGAAGAAGAACGGGCTGAGCGACGGGACGACCAGATGACGGAGCACACGGTCGCGCGGGACGTCGTAGGCCGCCGCCATGTCGCGGAGCTCCTTCGACACGTCGTGGACCCCCTCGGACATGTTCAGGATCACGTAAGGCAGTCCCGCGATGAAGACCACGAGCACGGGACCGATCCACCCGTAGCCGAACCACATCGCCACAAGGAGCCCCCAGATCAGGTAGGGGAACGTGAGCCCTACGACCACGAAGTCGTGGAACATCGCCTCGATCCGCGGCGAGAGCCCCATCGCCAGCCCGACGACCGAGCCGACGAGGAGCGCAAGCGCGAAGCCGATCGCGAGGCGCAGGAGGCTCACAGAGAATGCCTCCACCAACGTGCCGTTCTGCAGCTGCTCCAACATCGCCTCGACGACCTCGGCCGGCGTCGGGAGCAGCGCCGACTGGGTCCGATCCGGGAACAGTAGGCCGAGAACGCGATCCACGAGCCGAAGCTGCCAGGCCGCGAGGAACAGCACCGGCGCCGTGATCCGCGCGGCGCGCGGCGTGACGAAGGTGCGCTGGAACCACGATCGCTTGGATCGGACGACGCTGCCCGTGCGGACCGTGGTGTCCACCAGCTCCTCCTAGGCGAACGCCTTCGGTCGCCAGCGGAAGAACCGGCGTTCCAGCCGCTGGAGCACGAGCCGTTCCATCACGAGCGCGAAGCCGACGAGGAAGAAGGCCCAGGCCAGCACGCCGGCGATGTCGAAGAACAGGAACTCGACGCGGATCTGGATCCCGACGCCGTCGGTCTGGCCGAAGAGCTCCGTGAGCGCCGTGATCTTCCACGCGATCGCGAACCCGTAGCGGATCGCCACGAACAGGAACGGCGCGACGGCCGGAAGCACGATGTTCCGGATCCGCGTCCGGCGATCGACGCCGTACGCCGTCGCCATGTCCGTCAGGTCGCGTGGGATCGCGCGGACGCCTTCGACGACGTTCACCGTGATGTGCGCGAATGAGGTGAGGACGATCGCGACGATCGGCCCGATGTCGAGCAGGCCGAAGATCATCACGCACACCAGTGCGAACACCAGGCCGGGCGTCGTCAGGGTCAGCATCACGTAGTCGCGGAAGAAGCCGTCCCAGTACGGGCTGCGGCCCATCGCGATGCCGATAGCGGTGCCGATCACGAACGCGAATGTGAACCCGATCGCGAGGTGGCGAAGGGTCGCGAAGATGTTGACCCAGAAGTCGTCGCGGGCGACCACCTCCCCCATCTCGCGGAGGACCTCGAGCGGGGAGGGCAGGATGTAGGGCAGGGTCAGCGATGAGATGAGCGCCCAGGTGCCGACGAACAGGACGTAGCCCGCGATCCGCCAGACGAGGTACCGCTTTCGGCGCAGGCGTTCCGGCGTGGATCCCTCGGGTTCCGTGTCGATCCGCACCGGAGGTGTGGCCGTCTGCACGTCCTGCGTCGCCACTGAGTCGTTCTCCCATCCGCTCGGGCGGCGGAGGGTTATCCGCTCCGCCGCCCCGAGTCGCTCAGCTACGTCGGTCCTTGCCCGGGTTACCGCGTCACGCGGCCGGCTCGCTCGGTTCCACGACCTGGAACTCGGGGATCTCGGCGTTGGGATCCATCCAGCCGGTCTCCTTCATGAGGTCGTAGACGGCAGTCTCGTTCTCCACCCACTCCGGGTCGAGGTACACGCTCTCCGTGAAGAAGTCGTGTTCCTCCATGAACTCGACCGCGAAGTCGACGTCCGCGTCGTCCTCCACCGCGAAGTGCTGCGGATAGGTGCGGATGATCTCCTCCTTGTGCTCGAACCACTCCTGGATCCCGCGCTCCCACAGCGCGAGGAAGAACGCCACCTCGTTCGGGTGGCTCTCGAACCAGTCCTTCCGAGCCACGAAGTTGTTGCCGTTCACGCCCTTGTGGCCTTCGGCATACATGTCCGCGTAGAGCTCCCACGGCGACGGGGTGGGCTCGTACAGGGCCCTGATCTCCCCGGTCCGCCAGTAGGGGAAGCCCGCCTCCGGGATGCAGACGCACGCCTCGATGTCGCCGCGGATCAGCAGCTCCATGTTCGCGAAGTGGTCGCCCTCGATGACCTCGTAGTCAGCGCAGTCGCTCCCGTCCGGACGCTCGATGCAGAAATCGAGGCCGTACCAGTCCTTGATGAACATCCCCCAGACGATCGTCGAGGAGACGGCGCTCGGGACGGCCACCGTCGTGCCTTTCAGATCCTCGAACGTCTCGTAGTCGGAGTCCGATCGAACGAACACGGGGACGCGCAGGTTGTTGTAGGAGCCGAACGTGACCGTGTCGACGCCGGTCTCCTGCTCGAGGAGTGGCGTCTCGTACGTCGCCATCGACACGATGTCCCCGTGGCCTCCGGCGAAGAACGTGAACTCATCCCACGTCGACGTCGTTACGAGCCGCGTGTTGTACTGCTCCTCGTACTCCGGGATGATCCCCTGGTCGTTCATCCAGTCGATCACGGGGTCGGGCGAGAACGCGAATCGGACGATGCTCCGGTCGCCCTCGCCCCCCGTACCGCCGCCGTCACCGCAGGCCGCCGCGGTGAGCGCGAGCGCGCAGGTCGCGGCCACCAGCCTCAGCAGCTTCCTCGTCCGCATCCGCCCCTCCCTCGTCATGGACCCCAGCGGGAGCTCGCACGGCCGCGGGCCGCGGTGGGGGGTCCCACGGGGTCGGTCGCCGGGCTACGCCCCTCACCCTTCAGCGTACTATATATAATGCGCAGTCTAGGAGGGAGCCGTCCGGCCGTCAAGGCAGGGCAACGCAGGGCAGCCCAGGGGCGACTCAAGAGCCATCGCCCTCCCGTGCGGCGATGAACGCGGCCAGGTCCCGCGACGCGCTGCGGAGGTGGTCGCGGATCGCGCGCTTCGCGCCCGCCGCGTCGCCACGGACGCTCGCATCCAAGATGTCTTGGTGGTCCTCGTTCGCTCGCTCCGACAGCGGCCTGGACGCCACGAACATGTGGATGTAGGGGGCCGACGCGTCGCGCAGGTTGTCGATCAGCGCTGAGAGCCGTGGCCGTCCGGCGGCTTCGTAGAGCCGGAGATGGAACTGGTCGTTCAGCTTCAGCCACTTCCGAGCGTCTTCCGTCCGGCGCATCCGGTCGATCAGCGCTGAGAGGTCACGTCCCACGTCCGGGCTCAGGTTCGGGATCGCGTGCGTGACCGCCAGCGACTCCAGTGCCTCACGGATCTCGTAGAACTCGAGGACGTCGTCGACGCTCGGGTGGAAAACGACGGCGCCTCGGTGGGGGTCGATCCGGACCAGCCCCTCGGCCTGGAGCTGCGCGAACGCCTCCCGGACGGGTGTCGTGCTGACCCCGAAGCGCTGCGCCACGTCGTTCTGACGCAGCCGCGTCCCAGCGGCGAGCGTGCCGTGCTGGATCTCCTGTCGCAGGCGCTCCGCCACCGCCTTCGCGGTGGTGTCCCGCCCGATCGTGTCCTGCCGGTACGCCATATCAGCCTGCGCTCACGATATCGGAAGGTCGTCCTGCGCCCGGGACCCGGGCAGCGTCGCTCGTCACCTCCAGCACGGCCCGGCCCACGACCGACCCCGCTTCGAGCGCGGCGAACACGTCGTTCACCTCATCCAGTGGGCGAACCAGTCCCACGACCGTCGAGACCAGACCTCGTGCCACGAGCGACACGGCCTTCGCGAGGTCGTCACGGTGCGCGTAGCGCGAGCCCACGTACTCGACCTCGTCCAGCACGAACCGCGGCGTGGGCACGGTGAGCGCGGACGTGGGGGTGTAGCCGACCCCGACGACCCGCCCGCCCGGCCGGACGAGCCGCTGAGCGAGATCGAGCGTGTCGTCGTGCCCGACGGTATCGACGACGACGTCCACGCCCTCCCTGCCGGTGTCGCCGAGCAGGTCCTCGATCGCGGCCTCGTCGTCGGATCGCCGCGCGTCCAGGTCGAGGTCTCGGGCAGAGGCCAGCGTCGGCTCGTGCATCTCGAAGCCAACCGTACGCGCGCCGGTGGCTCGACCGACCTGCGCAGCGTGGATCCCGACACCGCCCAGCCCGAGGACCGCGGCCGTCATCCCGGCTCCGATCCCACCCCTCGTGACGACGGATCGGTAGGCCGTCCCGAGCGCACACGACATGGGTGCCGCGTGGATCGGGTCGACCGCGTCGGGGATCGGGATCAGCCGGTCGACCGGCACCGCCATCCGCTCGGTGAATCCACCGGGATGAGTGAACCCGGTCCAGGCCACCATCCGCCGGCAGAGGGTCTCGTCGCCACGCCGGCACGCGGAGCAGGTGCCGCACGGCCAGTAGTGATAGACGATCGCGTGGGCCCCCTCTCCAACCAACCCCTCGGGTTCAGTCGCCAGCACCCGGCCGAAGATCTCGTGGCCGGGCACGTGGGGGAGGCGGAGGTCTGCGCTGAACGGCATCAGTCCGCGTGAGGTCTTCACGTCGCTGAAGCAGACCCCGCACGTCAGGACCTCCAGCAGCGCGTGGCCGGGAGCCAGGTCGGGCTCGGGGACCTCGATC
>JALZDC010000334.1 GCA_030862755.1 Actinomycetota bacterium | reverse complement strand
GCACGACGGTGCCGCCAGACGACCAGTTCAGGTAGTACGACCCGTAGACGCCCACGAACCCGCACAGGGTCCCCGCGCCGACCGAGATCCACAGCATCCTGCTGAACGAGTCAGTGAGCAGACGACCGATCACCGGCGGGATCACGAGCATCGCCGCGATCATCGTCACACCGATCACGTTCATCGTCGCGGCGATCGTGGCGGTCAGCATCACGGCCAGTCCGACGTCGACCCGTGCGGTCCGCACGCCGGACACCTCGGCCACCTCGGGATCGAACGTCGAGAACAGGAGCTGGCGGTAACCGAAGAAGACGAACAGCGTCGACGCGATCGCCACGCCCAGCACGACGAGGACGTCGGCGGGTGCGACACCGAGCACGTTGCCCCACAGCAACGCCTCGAAGTTCACCACGAACGTCCGCTGCGCCGAGATCAGGATGATGCCGATCGCGAAGCTCGCCGACGTGATCGCGCCGATGGCGGCATCGGCGCCGACCGAGCGTCGGCGAGCGACCCTGTTGATGAACAGCGCCGCGACCAATCCCCACAGGCCGGCGCCGAAGAAGACGTTGACGCCCACGATGTAGCTCGCCACGGCTCCACCGAAGATCGCATGCGAGAGCCCGTGACCGATGTAGCTCATCCCTCGGAGGACGACGTAGACGCCTATCAGCCCGCAGAGCGCGCCCGTGATCGTCGCCACGATCAGCGCGCGCTGGAAGAACTCGTACCCGAACGGCTCAAGCAGGGTGTTCATGGTGGTCCTCCTGGAGCGGCAGCACCTTCGCGCCCGCCTCCTCCTCGACGAGCTCGGGATACTGCTCCAGCACGACCGGCATCCCGCCGTGGGTCAACACCTCGAGCGGCGCACCGTAGGTCCTCTCCAGCACCTCGCTCGTGATCACCTGCCGCGGCGACCCCGTGGCGATCACTTCGCGGTTCAGGCACACTAGCCGCGGCAGGTGCGACGCGATCCCGTTCAGATCGTGCGTCGTCAGCACGATCGCGAGCCCCTCGTGGTGCAGGTCGTGGATCACGTGCATCACGTCGTGGCGCGTCCGGACGTCGACCCCGCTCGTGGGCTCGTCCAACAGGAGCAGCCGCGGGCGGCCGAGCATCGCCCGCGCGATGAAGACCCGCTGCTGCTGCCCGCCCGAGAGCTCCCGGATGTGCCGGTCCGCGAGGCCTGCGAGGCCGAGCCGCTCGAGCACCGCCTGGGCTTCCCCGACCTCCTGCCTCGACGGCCACGGCATCCGGCGGCCGTCGATCCGCGCCATGAGGACGGCCTCGCGCACGGTGACGGGGAAGTACCAGTTCACCGTCTCGACCTGAGGGACGTACCCGATCGACAGGGCCGGGTCGCGTTCGATCCGGCCCGCGATAGGCTCGACGGACCCTGCGATCGCCTTCAGCAGCGTGCTCTTCCCGCTGCCCGACGGACCGACGATGCCGACGAACTCGCCCGCCCCGATCTCGAGATCCACGTTTACCAGCACCGGATCCCTGCCGTAGCGGCAGGTGACCCTCTCGAAGCGGACCAGATCGTCCATCAGTACCGGTACCCACCGCCATCGCCGGTCGACAGGTTCGTGACGTCGATGCCGTCGAAGACCGACGGATCGCCTCCGAGCGCACCCACGATCGTCGTGAGGTCGAAGACCATCAGCCCGAGGTAGCTATGATCCGGGTCGCCCGCCTCCCCGGGGAGATCGTCGTCGCGGAGGTCGTTGACGTAGGTCGCTCCCGTCTCCTCGGCGATCTGCTCCAGCACGGGGCTGGGGAACACCTCGGATCCGAAGATGGCGGGGAGATCCTCGGCGTGGATCTGCTCGATCAGGCCCACGACCTCCTGCGGCGTGGGCTCGGCGAAGTCCGACGGCTGGATCGCCCCCACGACCTCCCACCCGTACTCGCGCGCGAAGTACGGGAAGGAGTCGTGGTAGGTCAGCAGCTTCCGATCTTCCTCGGGGACCGTGGCCGTCGCCGCCCTCACCGCCGCATCGAGGTCGTCGAGGCGCCGGGCGAACGCATCGAAGTTCTGCTGGTAGGTGGACGCGCCATCGGGATCCAGCTCTGAGAGCTCGTCCTTCACGATCGCCGCGTACTCTTTCGCGTACGGCGGGTTCGTCCACAGGTGCGGGTTCGGGAAGCCCTCGGACGCGGGGAACGAGAAGTCGAAGATGTATTCGTCCTCCGAGATCGTGCGGTCCGCGAGCTCGACGACGGGCACGACGTCGCCGACGTTCGCCTCCGCGAGCTCACGGGTGGGTTCCTCCAAGTGCAGGCCGTTGATGAAGACGATCTCTGCCTCCTCCATCACGGCCGCGTCGGCGGGCGCCGGTTCGAAGGTGTGACTGTCGGTCCCCTCCGGCACGATCCCAGTGACCGAGACGCGGTCGCCACCCACGTTCTGGACGATGTTGGTGATCGGCGACACGGTCGTGACGACCTGCACCTCGGACCCGTCTCCGGAGGGGTCCGCTGAGCAGGCGGCCGCGAGGAGCGAACCGGTCAAGAGGAGGGGGCGCGAGCCCTTGGAACGCAGCTCCATGCAGACAGCCTAAGCCGTTCTTGCAATATGTTGCAACTGGCTAGAAGGCCGAGGTCTCCCGATAGGTCCCGAACACCGACGCGAGTGCCCCGACGATCTCTCCCTCCGTGCATCGAGCACGCGCGCAGGCGATGAGGGGCTCCATCAGGTCGACGGCCGTGGTGGCGGCCTCCTTCAAGG
>JALZDC010000332.1 GCA_030862755.1 Actinomycetota bacterium | reverse complement strand
CGAGCTCCACGGGCGGGGTGTCCGGTGGCATGACTCCGGCGCCGTGCTCGAACGTGATCTCGCCGTCGCGGACGTCGACGATGATGGTCTCCCCAGCTCGGAACTCCTTGTAGAGCAGCTTCTCGGCGAGCGGATCCTCGACCAGCTGCTGGATCGTCCGGCGGAGCGGGCGGGCACCGAGCGCCTTGTCGTAGCCCCTCTCCGCGAGCAGCGTCTTGGCCGCGTCGGAGAGCTCGATGTCGACGTCCTTGGACTTGAGCTGCTCTTCGACCCGGCGCATGAGCAGGTCGACGATCTTTTTCACGTCCTCGATCGTCAGCGAGTGGAAGACGATGACCTCGTCGATCCGGTTGAGGAACTCGGGCCGGAAGGAGCGCTTGAGCTCCTCGGTCACGTTCTCCTTCATCTTCTGGTAGGTCACCGCGTCATCCCGCGCGGCCATGAACCCGATCCCCACGCCCTTGGCGATGTCCCGCGTGCCGAGGTTGGACGTCATGATGATGATCGTGTTCTTGAAGTCGACCTGGTGGCCTTGCGCGTCCGTCAGGTGCCCGTCCTCGAGGATCTGCAGCAGGGTGTTGAACACGTCGGGGTGGGCCTTCTCGATCTCGTCGAAGAGCACCACGCTGAACGGCTTGCGCCGGACGGCCTCGGTGAGCTGACCGCCTTCCTCGTAGCCGACGTAGCCGGGAGGCGACCCGATAAGCCGCGAGACCGTGTGCTTCTCCATGTACTCGGACATGTCCAGCTGGATCAGGGCGTCTTCGTCGCCGAACAGGAACTCGGCGAGAGCCTTGGAAAGCTCGGTCTTCCCGACGCCCGACGGCCCAAGGAAGATGAACGACCCGGATGGGCGCCGCGGGTCTTTCAGCCCGCTCCGCGTGCGGCGCATCGCCCGCGAGACCGCGGAGATGGCCTCGTGCTGGCTGATGATCCGCCGGTGGATCTCGTCCTCCATGCGGAGGAGCTTCTCCGTCTCTTCCTCTGTGAGCTTGAAGACCGGGATGCCGGTCCAGACCGAGAGCACCTCGGCGATCTCCTCCTCGCCGATCTCTGAGAGGACGTCCATCTCACCGGCCTTCCAGCGCTGCTCGCGGCGCTGGCGCTCCTCCTGGAGCTGTCGCTCCTCGTCGCGGAGCGATGCGGCGCCCTCGAAGTCCTGCGCGTCGATCGCGGATTCCTTGCGCAGCCGGACCTCGGCGATCTTCTCGTCGACCTCGCGGACGTCGGGCGGGGCCGTCATCCGGCGGATCCGTGTTCGGGACCCCGCCTCATCGATCAGATCGATGGCCTTGTCCGGCAGCGACCTGTCGGCGATGTAGCGGTCCGCGAGGTTCGCAGAGGCCACCAGCGCGTCGTCGGTGAAGCTCACGCGGTGGTGGGCCTCGTAGCGGTCGCGAAGCCCTTTCAGGATCTCGATCGTGTGAGGGACGGTGGGCTCCTCCACCACGATCGGCTGGAACCGGCGTTCGAGCGCGGCGTCCTTCTCGAGATGCTTGCGGTACTCGTCGCGCGTCGTCGCCCCGATCGTCTGGAGCTCACCGCGGGCGAGCATCGGCTTCAGGATGCTGGCGGCGTCGATCGCACCTTCCGCGGCGCCGGCCCCGACGAGCGTGTGGAGCTCGTCGATGAACAGGACGATGTCGCCGCGGGTCTTGATCTCCTTCAGCACTTTCTTGAGGCGCTCCTCGAAATCCCCGCGGTAGCGGGAGCCGGCGACGAGCGCGCCGAGGTCGAGCGTGTAGATCTGCTTGCCCTTGAGGGTCTCGGGAACCTCTTCGCGGACGATGTCTTGGGACAGGCCCTCGACGACGGCGGTCTTGCCGACACCCGGCTCGCCGATCAGCACCGGATTGTTCTTGGTCCGGCGTGACAGGACCTGCATGACGCGCTCGATCTCCTTCTCACGGCCAATCACCGGATCGAGCTTGCCGTCGCGCGCCAGCTGGGTGAGGTTCCGCCCGAACTGGTCGAGCACCATCGACCCCTGCCCGCCCCCCTCCTGCGAGCCGGAGACCTGCTCACCCTTGCCGGCGGTGTAGCCCGAGAGGAGCTGGATCACGGTCTGGCGGACGCGGTTGAGGTCGGCACCCAGCTTCTGCAGCACCTGGGCGGCGACGCCCTCACCCTCGCGGATCAGACCGAGCAAGATGTGCTCGGTCCCGATGTAGTTGTGGCCGAGCTGGAGGGCCTCGCGGAGCGACAACTCCAGCACCTTCTTGGCCCGCGGCGTGAACGGGATGTGACCCGTCGGGGCCGCCTGGCCCTGTCCGATGATCTCCTCGACCTGCTGCCGGACGGCTTCGAGCGAGATGTTCAGCGACTCGAGCGCCTTGGCAGCGACACCTTCGCCCTCGTGGATCAGGCCGAGGAGGATGTGCTCCGTCCCGATGTAGTTGTGGTTGAGCATCCTCGCCTCTTCTTGGGCGAGGACGACCACCCGCCGTGCTCGGTCGGTGAATCGCTCGAACATGCCCTACATCCCTCCAGGCGGCGACTCGTCCGTCCGGCCCCGAGGATCGTCGGACCCCGTCCTACCCTCGAGGTGCATGAGACGCCGCCCCGTTCCGGTCGCAGCGCCTCTCTGCCCGCAGTATACCCAGCGCCCCCGATACGCCAGCACACCGCACGACATCCGTTGCGTCTTCCCGGGGCCCGTCTGGTTTCCGGATCCGATCCTCACATGGTGTTCTTCGGAAGAAGTCGGCTCGGGGATGAGTCCGACCTGGCGGGAGCCGGGACAATAGACCTTTCGGACCAGAAGGATCACCCGGAAGACCGTTGGCACCGAGCGACCCGAACTGGCAGCATCGTTGGAACAGCTCCACGTGTCCCCGCACGGAGCCTCCCCCATGGCTTCGAGGCTGGGCTCCCCAGGTCCGGCCCCGATCGGAGAGAGAACGAGAGACCGTGCGTGTACTTGTCGTCGACGACCACCCCGCCTTCCGGAAGGCGCTCGCGTCGGCGCTCCGCCTGGTCGGCGACATCGAGGTCGCGGGTGAGGCCTCGGGGGGCGAAGATGCGTGCATCGGAGCGGAGGAGCTCCAGCCGGACGTGGTCCTCATGGACCTGTCGATGCCGGACATCTCAGGGATCGAGGCGATGCAACGCATCCACTCCTCGTCACCGGACCTTCCGGTCGTGATCCTCACCGCGCACGCGGACGAGGGGGTCGAACGCGCCGCGCGTGGTGCCGGCGCCTCCGGGTTCGTCGCCAAGGGCAAGGGCCTCCAGGACATCCTCCTGGCGCTCCACGAAGTGACCGCCGGCACGAACTGAACGGGCCCGGTAGGGTCCCCGCGTGGGCTGTCTGATCGTCCTGCTCGTCCTTCTCCTTCCCCGCACGGTCATGGTCGTGCTGTGGCTGTTCTCCGACTACCTCTCGACCGCCTTCGGGACCTGGGTGTGGCCCCTCCTCGGGTTCTTCGTCCTCCCGACCACGACGCTGGCCTATGCGGTCGCTGAGAACCGCTACGGCGGCGTGAGGGGAATCGGACTTCTCCTGGTGATCCTCGGTGTCTTAGTCGACCTCGGCGCGATCGGTGGCGGTGGAAGAGGCGCCGGCAAGCGCTGGGCGCGAGGGCGCTGAAACGGAAGGGGAGGGGATGTGGGCCCTCCGCTCACTCGGCCTCGGGACGGTGGGCGGGGAACATGATGAGGTCGCGGAGCGAGGGCGCGTCCGTGAGCAGCATGATGAGCCGGTCGATGCCGAGGCCCAGGCCTCCGGCCGGCGGCATGCCGTGCTCGAGGGCACGCAGGAAGTCCTCGTCGAGCGGATGCGTCTCCTCGACCCCCGCCATCTTGAGCTGTTGTTGGAGTTCGAGCTTCGCCCGTTGCTCGAGCGGATCGGTCAGCTCGGAGAACGCGGTCACCAGCTCGACGCCGCCGATCACGAGATCGAAGTGTTCCGTGAGCTCGGGGTTCGATCGGTGGGGCCTCGCGAGGGGCGATACCTCCCGGGGGAAGTCGCAGACGAAGGTCGGCTCCACGATCGTCGGCTCGACGAGCTCGTCGAAGAGCTCCACCACGATCTTGCCCGGACCCCAGATGTCGTCCACCTCGACACCGTGCCGCTCCGCGATCGCCCCCAGATCGGTGCGATCCAGCGTGATCTCCTCCCCCGTCGCGATCGAGACCGCGTCGAGCATGGCGAGGTGGCGGAAGGGCGGGGCGAGATCGATCTCCCCGCGGCGCCAGGGGATCGTGAGCAGACCTGACTCGCGACCCATCACGGGGTTCACCGCGCGAGCGCTCTCCCGGACGAGGACCTCCGAGAGCTCCATCATCGTCGTGTAATCGCCGTAGGCTTGGTAGGCCTCGAGCATCGTGAACTCCGGGTTGTGATCGCGATCGATGCCCTCGTTGCGGAAATTGCGTCCGAGCTCGTACACACGCTCGATCCCACCCACGAGCAGCCGTTTGAGGTACAGCTCTAGGGAGATCCGGAGCTTGGTCTCGATGC
>JALZDC010000289.1 GCA_030862755.1 Actinomycetota bacterium | reverse complement strand
ACCTCGACCTGCCCGAGGAGGTCGCGTGGGACGGGCAAGTGCGCCGGGCCTTCGGGCGCCTCCTCAGGGCCGGGGACCGAGGAGCCGCCTCGCTGGAGATCCTCGACCGTCTCGGACTGCTCGCTCGTTTCATCCCGGAATGGACCGAGGTGCGCTGTCGCCCGCAGCGTGACCCGTATCACCGGTTCACGGTGGATGCGCACCTGACGGGTTCCCTCCGCGCGATGGGACGCATCCTTTCGGGGGAGGGCGCCACCGACGACCCGGTGCAGGCCGAGGCGGCGAAGCAGGTGTCCGACTTCGATGCCGTTCTCATGGCTGCGCTGCTCCACGACATCGGGAAGAACGGCGAAGGCGGCCACGTGCCTGTCGGCACCCGGGTCGTCGGGTCGATCCTCGACCGCATGGGCGTAGGGCCGCCGACCGGCGATCTGGTTCGCTTCATGGTCGCCTGTCATCTGCTCCTCCCCGACACGGCGACGCGCCGAGACCTCTCCGACGAGAATCTCGTCCTCGACGTCGCCGTGGCGGTCGGAACCCAGGAACAGCTCGCTGCCTTGTACCTGCTGGCCAAGGCGGACGCGAAGGCGACCGGCCCCGCCGCGTGGACGCCCTGGCGGCGCACCCTGATCCACGAGCTCGTCGCCAAGGTCCAACATGTGTTCGAGCGTGGGGAGATGGGAGCGCAGCTCGCGGAGACACTGACCGATCGTGTCGAGCGCGTTCGCGATCTGCTCGAGGCCGAGCCTGCCGCAACGGTCGAACGATTCCTCCGAGGCATGCCACGGGCGTACTTCCTGAACGTTGAGCCCGCGCAGGCTGCCAGGCACTTCGCGACGATCGCGCCGTCCGTCGGAGCGAAGGAGGTCCGGGCGGTGCAGTTCGAGGGCATCCGTCCCGGCACGTACGAGCTCTTGGTGGTGGCGCAGGACCGACCCGGTCTGTTGTCCTGGATCGCCGGGTCGCTCGCGCTGGCGGGCCTGTCGATCCTCACCGCGCAGGTCTTCACGACGGAGGACGGGGTCGCTTCCGACCTGTTCGAGGTAGAGGGCGTGTGGGAGCCGGAGGTGCCCGAGCGCCGTTGGCGCGAGTTCCGCGGGATGCTCCGCCGGGCCGTGGAAGGCTCCATCTCCCTCGAGCGCAGGGTCGACGAGAAGCGCCGTTGGTACCCCGCGCCGAAGGTGCCTGCGCCCGTCACGGTCAGGGTCGACAACACGGCATCCGACTTCGCGACGGTGATCGAGGTGGGCGCCTCGGACAGACTGGGCCTGCTGTACGACATCACCAGGGCATTCGCCGAGCTCGGTCTCGACGTGCATCTCGCGAAGGTGGCGACGTACGAAGGTCGGGTCGTGGACTCGTTCTACGTGCGAGATGCCTTGGGTAGGAAGCTCACCGACGGCCTCGACGGACTCGATCGGGCCCTACGGATCCGGCTGGAGGGCTGATGACGGGTCGGCAGCCCGATCGTCTAGGGCCGCGCGCAGCCGCTTCGCCATCTTCGGACCGGCACCGTCTTCCTCGTGCTTGAAGTAACAGAACACGTCCGCGTCCGCAGCCAGCGCGGGCGCGATCCGATCGGCCCACGCACCGAGCTCCTCTGAGGAGTACTCGGTCTTGCGCAGCCGGAGGTAGCCGATCGGCTCCCATGACAGGTCGTCGGGTCCGGGGTCTTTCTCGTCGGTTTCCGCGACACACCACGCCACACCCTGGGAAAGGAGGACCTCCTTCGCCTCGACCCACGAGGGATGTCGGAACTCCATCGCGAATCGACCCCCCGGGGGCAGGTAGCCGACGAACGCCTCGATCAGTGCCCGGTCGTAATGCAGCGACGGCGGGCACTGGAACAGGACACATCCGAGCTTGTCGCCCAGCACCTTCGCGAGCTCGAGGAAGGCACGGACGTCCTCATCGGTGTCTGCGAGCCGCTTGAAATGCGTGATCCGCTGGTTCGCCTTCAGCGTGAACGTGAAGCCGTCCGCCGCCTGCTCGCGCCAGGTCGTGAGGGACTTTTCGGTGGGGAAGCGGCGGAACGTGTAGTTGATCTCGACCGATGAGAGCTGTTGGGAGTAGTACGAGAGCATCTCGCGGTTCTTCAGCCCCTCGGGATAGAAGACGCCGTGCTTCCAGCCGTCGAAGGAGAATCCGGAGGTGCCCAGGTGGAGGGTGCCGGCC
>JALZDC010000268.1 GCA_030862755.1 Actinomycetota bacterium | reverse complement strand
ACCTCGACGAACGCGCAGCGAAGAATCTGACAGTTTTCCTGCGCGAGCAGGAACGAGCGACCGGCACGGTCCCATCCGACAAAACGGTTGTCGTGGAGAGATTCAGGGATGAGATCGGCGACTGGCGCGTCTGCATCCTGACCCCGTTCGGCGGCCGCGTGCACGCGCCCTGGGGGATGGCGCTGGCGGCGCGCCTCCGCGATGCGTTCGGGCTCGAGGCGCAGTCGATCTGGTCGGACGACGGGATCGCGCTCCTCCTCCCCGAGGCCGACGCGGCGCCGAGCGTCGCCGACCTGCTGATCTTCCTCCGCGAGCAGCAGCAGGCGACGGGCGCGCTCCCCTCCGACCGCACCGTCGTCGTCGAGCGCTTCCGCGACGAGATCGGCGCCTGGCGCCTCTGCGTGCTCACGCCGTTCGGCGGACGCGTCCACGCGCCCTGGGCGATGGCGCTCGCCTCCCGCCTGCGCGAGTCGCTCGGGCTCGAGGTGCAGTCGATCTGGGCGGACGACGGGATCGCGATCCACCTTCCCGACGCGGACGCGCCGCCGCCTCCCGGAACACGCTCGCGAACATCGCCGTCTGCGGCAGCGCCTGGACCACAGCCTGTTCGATCCCGTCGGGATCGAACAGGAGCTCCTCGGCCGGGATCCGGTCGACGGCCTCCGGGAGCCTCACGACGATGCCGTCGTCGCTCCACAGCACCTGGGCGCCGGGGCCGAACCGCTCGAGCATCCGGCCTTCGATCGCCATCGCCCACGGAGCGTGGACCCTGGAGCCGAACGGCGAGAGTACGCACATCCGCCAGTCGCCGATCTCGTCGCGGAAGCGCTCGACGACGACGGTCCGGTCATCGGGGACCGCGCCGGTGGCTTCCACCTGCTCCTCGAGGTAGGACACGAGGTTCCCTGATGCCAGCTCGTCCAGCCCCACGTCGCGACGCAGCCGCTCGAGCGCCGCGTCGCGCCCCGTGCCGCCCAGCGTCCGCGTGAACTTCCCGACGGCGCGGCCGAGTTCGATCGGGCGGCCCGGCTTGTCGCCGTGCCAGAACGGCATCCGCCCCTGCTCGCCGGGGGCGGGGCTGACGATCACCCGGTCACGGGTGATGTCCTCGATGCGCCAGGACGAGGCGCCGAGCACGATCACGTCGCCGCGCCTGCTCTCGTACACCATCTCTTCGTCCAGTTCCCCCACGCGGACGCCGTCGGCGAGGAAGACGGCGAACAGACCGCGATCCGGGATCGTCCCGCCGGAGATGATCGCGATCCGGCCGGCGCCGTCGCGCGCTCGGACCGTACCCGCGGCCCGGTCCCAGACCAGGCGCGGCCGCAGCTCCGCGAAGCCGTCGCTCGGGTAGCGCCCGGCCAGCATGTCGAGCACGGCGACGAAGACATCCTTGGAGAGCTCCGCGAACGGGGCCGCGCGCCGGACCGCGTCGTAGAGCTCGTCCACGACACGGTCCTCGACCGCGCACATCGCGACCAGCTGCTGGGCCAGCACGTCGAGCGGGTTCCGCGGATAGCGGGTGTGCTCGATCTCCCCCGCGAGCATCCGCTCCGCGACCACGGCCGCCTCCAGCAGGTCGCCGCGGAACTTCGGGAAGATGCGGCCTCGCGAGGGCTCCCCGACCTGGTGGCCGGCTCGCCCGATCCGCTGCAGGCCGCTCGCGACCGACCCGGGGGACTCGACCTGGATCACCAGGTCGACCGCGCCCATGTCGATGCCGAGCTCGAGCGACGAGGTGGCGACGATCGCCCGGAGGCGTCCTTCCTTCAAGGCGTCCTCCACCTCGAGCCTCTGCTCGCGCGCGAGCGACCCATGATGCGCCCGCACGAGGTCCTCTCCGGCGAGCTCGTTCAGGCTGGCGGCCAGCCGCTCCGCGAGCCGCCGTGCGTTGGCGAACACGATCGTGGTTCGGTGCTCGCGGATCAGTTCCAGGACCCGTGGATGGATCGACGGCCAGATGGAGTGCGCCGGCTCCCTACCGCCCGGGGGCTCGTCGTCCCGGCGCGGCGCGCGGGCGTCCAGCGCGATGCCTCCCCCCATGTCCTCGACGGGGACGACCACCTGCAGCTCCATCGGCTTGCGATGCCCCGCGTCGACGATCGTGACCGCCCTCTCGGCGCCGTCGATCGACCCACCGAGGAACCGGGCGATCTCTTCGAGCGGCCGTTGCGTGGCCGACAGGCCGATCCGCTGTGGCGGCTCGTCGCACAGCTCCTCGAGCCGCTCGAGCGACAGGGCCAGGTGGGCGCCGCGCTTGGACGCCGCCATCGCGTGGATCTCGTCGACGATCACGGTCCGAACGCCGCGGAGCGTCTCCCGCGCCGACGACGTGAGCATCAGGTAGAGCGACTCCGGGGTGGTGATCAAGATGTCCGGGGGACGCCGGATCATCCGTTGTCGGTCTCGCGACGCGGTATCGCCGGTGCGGATGGCGACCTCCGGCGAGTGGGCGAGCGGCGTGCCGAGCCGGTCGGCAGCGTGCTGGACCCCGACGAGCGGCGCACGGAGGTTCTTCTCGATGTCCACGGCGAGCGCGCGCAGGGGCGATACGTAGAGGACCCGTGTCTTCGCCTTGGGGTCCTCCGGCGGTGGATCCGAGGACAACCGGTCGATCGCCCACAGGAACGCGGCCAGTGTCTTGCCCGACCCAGTGGGCGCGGAGACCAACGCGTGGTCGCCGGCGGCGATCGCCTTCCACCCGTCGCGCTGGGCGCGGGTGGGCGCGTCGAAGGACGTCTCGAACCAGTCGCGGACGGCGGGGGAGAAGACCTCCAGGGCCACGGAGACAACCTACCCGGTGGCACCGACACGCGGGAGGGCGCCGATAGGATGCCGCCACATGCGCCTCCGCCGCGTCTTCGTCGCCTCGGCGTTCGCCGTCATGATCTCGCCGGCGGCCGCCGTGGCCCGGGAGGCACCTATCGAACCGGAGGACCAGATCGTCCTCGCCGGATCGGTCGCCGTGCCCCGCGGGGAGCGGGTCGGCGAGGTCGTGGTCTTCTCCGGCCGCGTGACGGTGAACGGCGTCGTGTCGGGGGACGTGGTCGTCTTCGAGGGGCCGGTCACGGTCACGGGACAGGTGGACGGGTCGGTGATCGCCGCCGATGGGGCCGTGCGGCTCGCCCGGAGCGCGCGCGTCGGCGGCGACGTCTTCTCGAGCGAGACGGTCCTCGCACGGCCCGGCGCGAATGTGGGCGGGGAGACACGGAACGGGGTCCGGTTCTCCTTCGAGGCGCCGCTAGCCGCGCTCGGGAAGCTCCTCGGACCCGTCGCCGTCTCGGTGTCCGTGCTGATAACCGGGCTCACGCTCGTGCTGCTGGCACCCCGCGGTGCGGACGCCGTCGCAGAGGCTCTGGCGGACGCGCCGCTCGCCTCGCTCGGGTGGGGGCTCGTCGCCGCGATCTCCGCGCCGATCGCCGCGGTAGCGCTCGTGATCTCCGTGCTCGGCCTGCCTCTCGGGCTCGCGCTGTTCCTCTCCCTCGGGCTGTGGTGGCTCGTCGGGCTCACGTGGGCGGCGTGGTGCGCCGGCCGCGAGCTGATCCGAGGCCCTCGCGGGCGCGCGACGGCGTTCCTGGCCGGCTGGGCGATCCTCGCGGCCGTGGGACTGGTGCCGATCCTGAACGTGGCGCTCTGGACGCTCGCGCCGGCGCTCGGGACGGGCGCGATGATGGTCGCGGTGTGGCGGTCCCGGCACGACGGCGGCCGTTACGGTCGTCATCGTGCGGGACCGCGGGTTCCGACCGACGACGCGATCGAGGCTGGGATCGCCTAGCTTCGCGAGTTCGCCTACTTGGCCGAGCCCGGCGCGGCTTCCACGCCGGCGATCAACGCGGCCGTCTCCTCGCCAGACGCACCGGTTCTCCGCAGGACGATCGCGACCATCCCGAGAGCGAACAACGTCAGCACCAGGACCAGCGTCGACATCGCCGCGATCTCCGGCCGCAGGATGCTTCGCAGCGAGCTGAAGACGTACACGGGCCACGGCGAGGCGTTCGCCGTCGAGACGAACGACGAGATGATCGTGTTGTCCAGGCTCAGGCTGAACGCGAGGAGCGCGCCCGCCAACACGGCCGGCATCATCAGCGGCAGCGTGATCCTGCGGAACGTCTGGGCGGGAGCCGCGTACAGATCCGCCGACGCCTCCTCGAGCGCCTCGTCCAGGCCTGCCAACCTGGCGCGCACGATGAGCGTGACCACCGCCGTCGCGAAGATCGAGTGGGCGACCCAGAGGCGGAACAGCCCGTAGTTGAGGATGTCG
>JALZDC010000255.1 GCA_030862755.1 Actinomycetota bacterium | reverse complement strand
GCTTCGAACGACGGGGAAGCGCTCGCGGCGCCGAGTTCTACGACGACTACGCGCACGTCCCGACCGAGCTCGCCGTCACGATCGACGTGGCGCGGGCGCGGAGGCCCCGCCGGCTCGTCGCCGTGTTCCAGCCTCATCGGTACTCGAGGACCCGGGCCCTGTGGCGAGAGCTCGGCGCGAGCCTCACGGGGGCAGATCTGATCGTGGTGACCGACGTCTACGGCGCGAACCAGACACCGATCCCCGGCGTCACCGGCCAGCTCGTCGTCGACGGCGTTCGCCGGGCCGCGTCCCGACGAGAGGTGGTCTACGCGCCGCAGCGCGAGGACGCGATCTCCTTCCTCGCCCGCGAGGTCCGTGAGGGCGACTTCGTGATCACGCTGGGGTGCGGCGACGTGTGGATGCTCGGTGATGCGGCGCTCGTCCGTATCGGGGAGGCGGAGTCCGATGCCTGAGCTCGCAGAGGCCGAGCGACTCCTCCGGGAGCGCCTCGGCCCGCGGCTGCGTGTGGGCTTCCCGCTCGCGCCGCTGACGAGCTTCCGGATCGGCGGTCCTGCGGCATTGTTCGTGGAGGCCGAGGACGACAGCGCGCTCGGTTCGGTCGCGCAAGCTGCGAGTCGGACCGGCACGGCCGTGGAGGTGATCGGCAAGGGTTCGAACGTGCTCGTGTCGGACGGAGGGTTCCCCGGCATCGTGGTCCGTCTGGGCCGGGGCTACCGGTGGGCGGGCCGCGATGGGGACCTGCTCACGGCGGGAGGAGCCATGCCGCTGCCGGCGCTCGCAGGCGTCGCGATGCGGCACCGCCTGGCCGGCCTGGAGTTCGGGGTGGCGATCCCCGCGAGCCTGGGTGGTGCCGTGAAGATGAACGCCGGCGCGCACGGTCGCTCGATGTCGGAGGTGATCGAGCGGATCGAGGTCTACTCCTTCGCCCGGGGCGCACGCCGGTCCATCTCGGCCGACGAGGCGGGGTTCGGCTACCGCCGGTCGAGCCTCCCGGCGGATGGCATCGTGGTCGGCGCGGTCACCCACCTAGTGCCGGGCGGCGAGGAGGAGATCCGGGCCCGGATGGACGACGCGCGTGACTGGCGCCGCCGAACGCAGCCGCTCGCCGAGCCGAACTGCGGGTCGGTGTTCAAGAACCCCGACGGCGACCACGCCGCGAGGCTGATCGAGGAGGCCGGAGCCAAAGGGCTGCGGGTCGGGGACGCTCGGGTCTCCGAGAAGCACTCGAACTTCATCGTGGCGGGCCCCGGCGCCACCTCGTCCGACGTGTGGCAGCTGATCGAACGCGTCCGTGCACTCGTGGAGTCGCGCACCGGGATCCGACTCGAGACCGAGGTCGAGCTGATGGGAGCCGTCGCCGATGCGGCCCGTTGACGGGAAGCGGCTCCGGATCCTCCGGCGGTGGACGCTGCTCGGCATCGTTTCGGTGATCGTGGCGACGTTGGCCGTGGCGGCGACGTACACGCCCGTCTTCGCGGCGAAGGACATCCGTCTCCGGGGATCCGTCGGTATCTCACGAGCAGAGGTGCTCTCCCTGGCTCGCGTGGACGAGCGTTCGAACGTCTTCCACCTCGACGCGGACGCCGTCGAAAGACGCCTCGAACGCGACCCGAGGGTCCTGGACGCGCGGGTGACCACCTCACTCCCGGACACGTTGTCGATCCAGATCGTCCCACGGACACCGGTGGCGGTGCTGGGCAGGTCTGAGGTTCTCGTCGGGGCCGACGGCGTCGTGATCGGACCAGCGGGCCTCGCCGTTGGCCTTCCGGCGCTGACGGACGGCAAGGGCGGTCCCGTCGGTGCCGGAGCTCTCGAGACCGCCGCGGCGACTGCAGCCGCGCTCGGTCCGGCTCTCCGTCGAACGGTCGAAGCAGTGGTCGTGGCGCCCGACGGGGCCTTGAAGGTTCGGCTGGCCGCTGGGTTCTCCGCCTCGTTCGGGGACAGCTCGGAGCTGGAGGCGAAGGCCGCGTCGTTGTCCGCGCTCTTGGCGTGGACGGAGGAGCGAGGGGTGACCGTGATCTCGGCGGATCTCTCGGTGCCCGGGAGCCCCACCGCGCAGCTCGAGCGAGGCGCGGACGCGGTTGTCGTCCCCTGATCCGATTTGTCATGACAAAGCACAAGCGAGCCCTGTGGGGGGTCGCGGCCACTTCTTGACGGACCTGCGATTTCGAAGTAGGGTCGCTACCTCCACATGAGCTAGATATAGCAATCACGTTCAAGTGGAGCCTTAGGGTTGCGCACGAGCTGAGCATACGGTTTGAGCACGAAGGCGAGATCCCAGGAAGGCGGGCCGCGCCCGGGAGGGATTCGGATGATGGATGCTCCCAAGAACTACCTCGCCGTGATCAAGGTCGTGGGGGTCGGCGGGGGCGGCGTGAACGCCGTGAACCGGATGATCGAGGCAGGCCTCCGGGGCGTCGAGTTCACCGCCGTCAACACCGACGCGCAGACCTTGCTGATGTCCGACGCCGAGGTGAAGCTGGACATCGGCCGGGAGACCACGCGAGGTCTGGGTGCCGGCTCCGACCCCGATATCGGACGGCGTGCGGCGGAGGAGCATGCCGACGAGATCGAGGAGATCCTGAAGGGCGCCGACATGGTGTTCATCACCGCCGGCGAGGGTGGGGGGACCGGGACCGGCGGCGCTCCGATCGTCGCCGAGGTCGCGAGGAACCTCGGGGCCCTCACGATCGGGGTCGTCACGCGACCCTTCGGCTTCGAGGGGCGGATGCGCGCGACCCAGGCGGACCTCGGTATCACGGAGCTCAAGAAGGCCGTCGACACGCTCATCGTCGTCCCGAACGATCGGCTCCTCCAGGTGGCCGACGCGAACATGCCGATGATCGACGCGTTCCGGATGGCCGACCAGGTCCTGTATCAGGGCGTCGACGGCATCACGTCGCTCATCACCACGCCAGGTCTGATCAACCTCGACTTCGCCGACGTGAAGTCGATCATGGCCGGAGCCGGGTCCGCGCTCATGGGGATCGGTCTCGGGTCGGGACAGGACCGCGCCACGGATGCCGCCAAGGCGGCCATCAGCTCACCGCTGCTGGAATCCTCGATCGACGGCGCGAAGGGCGTGCTGCTGTCGATCGCCGGTCCCACGGACCTGACCCTGCACGAGGTGAACGCCGCCGCGGACGCGATCACACGCGTCGCGCACCCCGACGCGAACATCATCTTCGGCGCGGTGGTCGACGACGCCTTGGGCGAGGAGGTCCGAGTCACGGTCGTGGCCGCGGGCTTCGACAAGGTGACCGCCGTGTCTGACAGCCGTTTCGAGAGCCGCCTCTCCCGGCTACTCGAGGAGCCCATCGAGGAGGGAGCCGAGAGCGAGGCGCCGCTCCCGTCGATCCTGGCCGAGGACGACGAGGACCGGGTCTTCGCCAGCGGCGAGCAGTCCCCGCCGCTCAGCTTCGACGCGGAGGAGGACCTGGACATCCCGGACTTCCTCAAGAGCTGATATCCACCCCGCGCGGCCCTCGGTCCGGGGCGGGGAGGTCCGAGCGAGGAGGCGCCCTTCCCCCGCCTCCTCCCCGGAAGACCTCCCCGCCCCGTTCGCCTTCCCGGGGCCGCCCGGGGGGGCGTGACGGAGGGCAGGATGCGCGAGGATCGCGAGCAGGTTCACCGCAACGTCGAGGAGGTGCGATCGCGCATCGCGGCCGCCGCGGCGCGGTCGGCGCG
>JALZDC010000254.1 GCA_030862755.1 Actinomycetota bacterium | reverse complement strand
CGCCCAAGGAGATCGCTGGCGAGCTCGCTCGGCGTCGCCACGGGCACGGCCGCGGCGGGCGCCAGCGCCTGGAGACGGACGCGCTCGACATCGTCAGCGGCGTTCGTCACGGACGGACCTTGGGGTCGCCGATCGCGATCACGATCCCGAACAAGGAGTGGGAGACGAAGTACCGCGATCTGATGGCCGTGGAGGGACACGGCGATCCGGCCGATCGGCTCACGCGCCCGCGGCCCGGTCACGCAGATCTGGCCGGGGCGATGAAGTACGGCTTCGACGACGTGCGCAACGTCTTGGAGCGCGCGAGCGCGCGCGAGACGGCGGCCCGCGTCGCGGTCGGGTCGGTTTGCAAGGCCTTCCTGGCCGAGCTCGACATCCGGATCGTGTCCCACGTCGTTCGCATCGGCAAGGTGGCCGCGCGAGCATCGGGCCGGCTCCCCACGCCGGAGGACCTGGATGCGGTGGACGCCTCGCCCATCCGCTGCTTCGACGGAGCCGCGGGCGCGAAGATGATCGCCGAGATCGACCGGGTCCGGAAGGCGCGGGACACCGTGGGCGGGGAGTTCGAGGTGATCGCCTATGGGTGCCCTCCCGGGCTCGGCTCCCACGTGCACTACGACCGGAAGCTCGACGCGCGCCTGGCGCTCGGGTTGATGAGCATCCAGTCGGTGAAAGGTGTCGGTGTGGGTGACGGGTTCGCATCGGCGGCGCGGTACGGATCCACCGCACACGACGAGATCGTTCGGCGCGCCGGCCGGATCGCGCGAACGACCGCCCGGGCGGGAGGGATCGAGGGTGGCATGAGCACGGGACAGCCGATCCGGATCCGGGCGGCGATGAAGCCTTTCTCGAGCGTGCCGAAGCCGCTCGCGACCGTCGATCTCGCGAGCGGGGAGGACGCGGTCGCGATCAAGCAGCGGACCGACGTCTGCGCCGTCCCCGCCGGTGGCGTGGTCGGCGAGTCCGTGGTGGCGTTCGAACTGGCCAACGCGGTGCTGGAGAAGTTCGGGGGAGACGCGCTCCCGGAGACGCGGCGCAACCTCGATGCGTTCGTGGAGACGCTCCCGTGATCATCTATCTCGTGGGCATGCCGGGGGCCGGCAAGTCCACGGTGGGGCGCGAGCTCGCGGCGCGTCTCGGGGTGCCGTTCCTCGACCTCGACTCGGAGATCGAGCGCGAGGCCGGAGCGGCGGTGGCGGACATCTTCCGGGACGAGGGCGAGGCCGCGTTCCGGGCGCTCGAGGCCGCCGCGCTGGTGAAAGCCTCGATGCAGGATCCGGCCGTGATCGCGTGCGGCGGCGGAGTCGTGCTGGAACCGGCCAACCGGATCACGCTCCGCAACACGGGCGTGGCCGTCTACCTGGACGTGCCGGTCCACGAGCTGCGCCACCGGGTGCAGCCGGCCTCCGATCGACCCTTGATAAGACAGGAGGGAGATCTGGAACGGTTGCTCGCGTCGCGCGGACCTCTGTACCGGGAGTTCGCGGCCCACGTCGTCGACGGCAGCGGCGATCCCGGAGTCGTCGCGGAGGCGATCGTAGAGGAGCTCCGTTGGTCCGTGTGACCGTCCCGGTGCCGGAGCGCGCGTACGACGTGGCGATCGGACTCGGGATCCTCGGGTCCGCCGGGAAGCACCTGCCCGATCTCCCCGGTGCGACGACGGCCTTCGTGATCTCCGATCGCGCGGTCTCGGATCTCTACTACGAGGGGATCGCGAAGGCCTTCGGGGACCGCGGCCTCGCCTCCGTGCTCCTGCTCGTCCCGCTCGGCGAGGAGGCGAAGTCTCTCCGGGGCTACGAGAACCTCCTGCGGCAGCTGGCGGGACGTGAAGCGCATCGGGACGACGCGATCATCGCGCTCGGAGGTGGCGCGGTGGGCGACCTCGCGGGGTTCGTCGCATCCACCTACATGCGAGGGCTGCCGCTCGTCCAGGTCCCCACGACGCTGACGGCGCAGGTGGACGCGGCGATCGGCGGCAAGACCGCGGTGAACCTGCCGGAGGGCAAGAACCTGGTGGGGACCTTCGCGCAGCCGATCGCCGTGCTGGCCGACCTCGAGGTCCTGGCTACCCTCCACGAGCGGGACTACCGGTCGGGCCTGGCCGAGGTGGCGAAGTACGCGCTCACGTTGGATGACGAGCTTCTCGCCCTTCTGGAGAGCGATCCCGCCCCGGTCCTCGCGCGCGACGTGGTCGTCATGGAGGACGTGATCGCCCGATGCGTCGCGGCGAAGGCAGGGGTTGTCGGGGAGGACGAGCGCGACGCGGGCGCCCGCCTGGTCCTCAACTACGGTCACACGCTCGGCCACGCGCTCGAGCGGCTCGACGCGTTCCGGGGACGGACGCACGGCGAGGCCGTTGCCGTCGGGCTGGTCTTCGCCGCGGCCCTGGCGGAGAGGCGTGGCCTGGCGCCTGGCCTGTCGGCGCGGACCGAACGGCTCCTCCGATCGCTCGGTCTGGAGCCCGCGGGGCCCCTGCCGCCCGCGGAGACCGTCCTCCGCTGCCTGCTTCTCGACAAGAAGTACCGCGGCGGGGTGAGATTCGTGCTCCTGGAGGACGTCGGGCGCCCCATCATCGTGGACGATGTGTCCGAGGAG
>JALZDC010000242.1 GCA_030862755.1 Actinomycetota bacterium | reverse complement strand
TCCCGGCGCGGCACGAAGGCCGAAGCCCGGTCCCCGTTCGGGAACCGGGCTTCTCGGCGTTCGGAGCCGACGTCACTCGAGGTGGACCGAGCCGATGATCTGCTGGATCTCCTGTTCGAGGGACGGGCTCGCGTCCGGGTTCGTCTCGGCTTCGATCACGAGGATGGTCCCTTGGACTTCGACGATCCACATCCTGATCGTGTCGCCGACCCCCGCGTCTCCGACCAGAAGCAGACGGAGGCCCGTTCCGGGAACCGGATCACGTCGCCCTCTGCCTGCATCGCCTTCCTAGATGCCGCCCGGCGGCGGAACGCTTAGGTACGGCTCAGGATGGACCGCTCGCTCAAGGTGCACGTTGCCTCCCGGCTGGCTCTGAGAGCCGTGATCCCGCGATCGGTTGCTCAAGGATATCCGCCCGGTTCCGGCGTCGCTCAACCGGCCGGGTCGATCTCGAGGGTGCTCCGAAGCTCCTCCGGGACGAGGTCGGCGAACGTCCACGCGGTCCAGAGGTCACCGGCGATCCTTGAGGCGTCCCGCGCGAGGCCGCGCCTCGCGAAGTGCTCGCAAACGCGCGCCACGTCCCGGGCCAAGAGGGCCTCGGCGTGACGGTTCTTCTTCGGATCCACGGTTTGGGGGAAGTCGATCACGTGGATCCGGTTCTCCCAGACGAGCAGGTTGAATGGGGACAGATCGCCGTGGATGGCGTCGCAGAAGAGCATGCGCTCCACCGCTCGGAGGCACTGCTCGAGCAGGACCTCGGTCTCCCCGGGATCGCCCGGCCGGTACCGATGGAGCTGGGGGGCGGCGTCGTCCTGGTCGCCGAAGTACGACATCAGGATGGCCCGGTCGGTGGACTCGATGGGCCGTGGCACCGGTGCTCCCGCCTCGGACAGGGCATGCAGCGTCTCCCATTCCCGATGCACCCAGATCTCGCCCTGCACCTCACGGCCGAACGTCGTCCGCTTGTCGAGCGCCACTCGGATACGACGCTCCTTGATCCACTCGCCGTCCCGATAGATGGACTCGTCGCGGAAGTCCCGCCGGTCGAGTGGGTGATAGATCTTCAGCGCCGCCAGCTCCTCTCCGGTCGTGCGTGGGTTCGCACGGCAGAGGTGGACGCTCGCCTCCTTGCCGCTCTTGATGGGCCGGATGACCTGTTCGATGAGCCCTTCGTCGAGGAAGTGCTCGAAGACTTCGTCATGCAACGCGGTTGCTCCCTTCGCTGGGATGTTGGCGCTCGATGGGAAGCGGACATGCGCGAACGCCGCGTCCTTCGGGAGCTACCGCGTGCGAGCCGGACGGCTCAGCGGGAGGCGGAGGGGCGCAACGCGCGAACGGTGACCGAGCTCGCAGTCATCATCCATCCCTCCTTCGCCGTCGGCGTGACCTCCACGCCGAGCTGGTCGAGCATACGTGCTACCCGGCGGCCAGGTCGCTCACCCCGGCCTCGCCGGGCCCGCGGAGGGGTGAGATCTTCTCCACGACCGCGACGGGGATGTTGGTGACCGCCCGGAACCCGTCGCCGTCGGGCAGGATCTCCTGGGCGACCGAGACGAAACGCGGCCCCCGTCGCACGAGGAACCCCACGGTGCTCACCAGGTAGTCGGCGCGAGCGTCCTGAGGGTCCGGCTCGTCGAAGTCGAACCAGGCATCGCGCCAGGTCACGAGGACGAGGGGGAACTCGGTTGGGTCGGCAACGCTCTCGACCGGCTCGGTCGTCTGGGCGGGCTCGCCCTCCGGCCCGTTAGGCCCCTGATCCCAGCCGACCTCCCCGCCGCTGATCCGCACGACGTCCACGGCCGTTCCTCCTTCGCCAACGAACTTCAACGGATGCGTCAGGAACATCTATCGGCACGTCAGACGCAACTCGTAGCCGAGGGGGTCCCATCTCACACCGCCGCGCGCAGATCTGGGCCGATGGTCCTAATCGAAGGAAGGTACCTGTCGGCGCCGACACGCCCGAGACGGACGTGTCACTCCCGCTAGCTAGGGTCGGACGTCATGGCCCGCCACCGGACGATCTTCTCCTGCTCCGAGTGTCGGCAGCAGGTCGCCCAGTGGGTCGGGCGTTGCCCCAGTTGCGGCTCGTGGGGCACGATCCAGGGCTCCGTCGGCGGTGGTGCCAGCTCCGGGTCCCCAGTCCTTCCCCTCGGAGGGCCCGCCGGGACCGAACCCCGGGTGACGACCGGGATCGAGGGCCTGGATCGCGTGCTCGGCGGCGGGCTGGTGCCCGCTTCGGTCATCCTTCTCGCGGGGGAGCCGGGGATCGGGAAGTCGACGCTGCTCCTCCAACT
>JALZDC010000230.1 GCA_030862755.1 Actinomycetota bacterium | reverse complement strand
TTCGCCCGGATCGCCTATCTGAACACCGCGCGGAAGAGCTGGTCGTACAGGGGATTGCTGAACATCCGCAGATCCCTTGTGGTGTAGCCCCCCTGCTTCGCGATCGCACGCAGGCCGGTACGGAACTTCGGGATCTGCTTGACGTACGCCGTGTCGCGCAAATACGGGACGGCGGACCGACCATGGAACTTCACCTCGCGCCACTGCTTTCCCCAGTGCGGCCGGACGTTCAGCGGGCGGCCGCGGTGGTCCGTGTACGAGGTCCAGAGGTCCGTGATCTCCTGCATGAAGCTGCGCCATTGCGCCGTGGGTGTCGCCAGGCTCGTCAGGACCTCGATCGAAGCCGTGCGGAGATTCCCGTGCTGCGCGGCCATCGTGACGTTCGAGCCGCCCATGATGCGCAGTTCGAGGACGATTCGCATCGGCGCGTCCGCTCGCGCGTAGACCCGGCGGATCGCGTCCCACCACGCACGCTGTGCGATCGTCCAGTCCCCTCGGGTCGGGTCATCCG
Organism: Actinomycetota bacterium; assembly: GCA_030862755.1. GTDB lineage: Bacteria > Actinomycetota > UBA4738 > UBA4738 > HRBIN12 > JAJNBA01. The sequence goes on along the minus strand of JALZDC010000230.1, from coordinate 1,701 downwards.
CTCGAGGCGGGATCGGGATCTCCAGCTCCAGGTCGACAACCCGGAAGTTCTGGATGCCACGTTGATGGTGCAGCGCCTCGATCACCGGCGTGACGATCTTCACGTCGCTGGGGAGGCAGTTCATCGCCGCTGCGCCGAAGATCTCGCCCTGGACGCGGCCGGGCAGCGCCTTGAACCACGTGTTCTGGCTGAGCTCGAGCATGTACAGGCCGAACTCACTCTGTTGCTTCGTCCACTCGTTGGGAAATCGCTGGGCGTCCTCCCACTTGCCGTGGTTCTGCCAGCAGTTGGCGTAGACGTCCTTCTGGTACGGGAACCAGAACCAGCCCGCGTAGTACTGCTCCTCGCACTGTGCGACGAACCGGCGCTTGGCCTGCTCGAGGTCGGCCTCGGTGATGCCGCTCATGTCGATCTCGGCCGGGACCTCGTAGCCCCTGGGCGGAGGGATGGCGAGCCCGACCCGTGGTGTAGTCGGCGCGAACGTCGCGAAGGTCATCGGGTCGAGCTTGAGCGTCAGCGACGTCACGATCCCCAGGAGCCCGAACGCCCCCGCGGCCGCTCTGAGCAGCTTGGGGTCCGACACCTTCTGCAGCCTGCCGCGGGCGTTGACGAACTCGACCTCGGCCACGAGGTCGCCGAGCGTCTTGTGCCGCGAGCCCGCGCCATGGCAGATCTGCGCGTTGCTACCGCCCCAGGTGATCTCGACCATGATCACGTTCAACGGAACGGTCCACTTCCAGGCTCCGCCGTCCCCGTCGAGACACCACTCGCGGAACTGCTCCTTCGTCGTCGCGGCTCCGATGCGGCAAAGCGCCTTGGTGACGCCGTCCTCCTTGACCGTCCCGACGAGCTTTATCCCCTGAAGCTCGTTGCGCGGGTCCATGGGTGGATGAGAGGCCGGGAGGGTCTCGACCTGGTCGACCGGCAGAATCGAGATGAGCACCCCGCCGTCCTGCGAGTACGTGTCCGACCAGCTGTGGCGGTAGCCGGCCGCGCGGACCCGCTTGCCCCTCGCCCTCGCCCATTTGACGATCTCGCACACGCCGTGCTTGGTGCGGGGCTCGAACGTCAGGGACGGGCGATGTCGGACCGTCCTCCCCCAGTTGCGGAACTCGGCTTCGTCGATGTACTTCACGCCTCGGCCGTCGGACTCGCGTACGTCCGAGTGCTCCTTGCCGTGCTGCCGGAACAGGTCCGACAGCGACGCGGCGTGCGAGGACGCGATCTGCGTTTCCGCCAGGCCGGCGGCAGCCAGGCCGACGAAGCCGCGCCGCGTGAGGCCGTTCCGCCGCGGCCGTTCCTCGACGTACGGCCGAAGCTCGGCGTCTGCGCGGATCAACTCGGCGAGGTTGTCGCCGGCGATCAGGCGCCGGCCGGCCGCCGATCCGAGCAGCTCCTTCCCCCGCGCAGCGAAGATGTGTGACAACCCGAACTGACGGACTTCCTCCGTGAGCTCGTCCAGCTTGTTCATGGCGCACCCTTGCGTTGTGCGTCGCCCGACGCGCGGCCACCATCCCAGGACGCGTGCGCGGCGTCAAGCGTCCGTTTCGGCCCAGGACGCGGCCGATGACCGGGCTGCGGAACACCCGGTGCGGATCGATGCGGTCGAGGAGGCGGATCGCCACGGGCCCGCGGCGGCCGTAGGGCGCGCCGACCGCGGCGAGCTGTCGCGGACGCCACGGCCCGGTGGCGTCGTAGGCC
>JALZDC010000208.1 GCA_030862755.1 Actinomycetota bacterium | reverse complement strand
GCCCTCCGACGCTTCTCGTTCGGAGACCGCGACGATCACGTCGCAACGGCGAGCGAGGAGGCGTTCGATCCATCGGTAGAGTGGGGCCCACCGCCCGCCGACGAGCCAGGACCAGTAGTGGGCGGTCACCACGATCGCGGGACGGCGACGTCGGCTCATGGACCACGCCGCTACACGCCCCAAGACCGCCGCCTTCGACGAATGCAGATGGACGACATCCTTCCCGCGCGCCAGCCGCCGCAGGGTCAACAGATCGAACACGTCCCGGGGTCCAGGCAACCGGGCCATGTCCAATACGTGATGAGCCGCGGCCGTCTCCTCGATCCACCCCGCCAGCGGCCCTCGGTCGCGCCCCGGGCTCACGACCGTGACGTGGTGACCGGCTTCGACGGCGGCCTGGGTCAGCTGCCGGACATAGATCGCCACGCCGTACGCGACGGGTTGCGAGACGATCATCACGTCCAGCGGCCGGTTCACGTCGACCCCCGGATCTCCGAGGCGTCAGGGACGCCCGACCCCGCGATGGAGGTTCGATCTTTCCAGGAGCTGAGGTCGATGCCCCAGGAGCGTTCCAGCTCTTCGAACTCATCCGCGTACATCTGGCTCAGCTCTCGCTTCAGCCCAGGGTCCAGCGGCGGAACTCGACTCCCGCTCGTCAGCAGTCGCCGGAGGCCCAGCCGCCCTGCCACATCGACGAGCGACTCGAGGTGGTGCCTTCGCAACCGCCGGCCGGTCTTCACGGCGAAGCTCGAGAGCGAACGGAACCGTGGGACGGTGCTGGGATTGACTCGATCCGTGGCGTCTGCGAATCGCTCCTCCGATATCCCGAGGAATCCCGCCAGGTCGCGTCGAACCTCCCCACGCCCCGAGACGGCCTCTTCGAAGACGATCGGGAGGATCCGGGTCCTGTCGAAACGACGCACGTACCCTTCCAGATACCTACTGTAGAAGCCCATCTCGAGCGCCCGAGGCCTGGTCGCCACGAACTCCTCGAAGGTCCCTCGGAAGTCGCGCCGCTGGATCACGAAACCGAACTGCGAATAGGCCCGGTTCACCGGATGCCGCAGCATCACGACCAGCTTGGCCGTCGGGAGGAGCGCGGAGATCCGCCCCGGACACTCGTCGCAGTAGAGGTATTGAGGCGAGATCTCGCCGATCGCCGTGTAGTCGCGTGCCTCCTCAGAAGTGCAGAAGAACCCCTCGTACCATCCCGGGCCCCGATCGTGATGGCGATCGAAGTAACGCACCTCCTTACGACGCGAGGGCAGGTACACCTCCGGATGGGCGGACAGCAGCGTGTGCAGCCACGTCGTCCCGGCGCGAGGCACGCCGATCCCCAGGAACGTGGGAAGCGTCACCGTTCCCCACTCTCGTCCGGTTCGGCGCCCGATCGCCGGTCCCCCGCCGTCAGGACGGGATCGGAGATGTCGATCAGATCGCCGGCGCGCGACCGGACCCGCCGCGCGCCTGCCGCCGCGGCCGCGACGGCGAACGTCAGGATCAGCCAGGTCGTCTTCCTGTGCTCCCACGTGAGGGTTGACGCTCCGTTCGCCCAGACCAGCAACACGGTCAACCAGAAGTTCCGATCCCACCTCGGCAGTCGCCGAGCCTGGCCGACGACGATCCACAGGATCGTCGCGAACAGCAAGAACCCGATGAGCCCCAGCTCCACCAGCACCGACAGGTACGAGTTGTGGGCGACCTTGCTCAGGGTGTTGACCGTTCGGTACTGGTCCGTCCCGACGCCGAGCACCGGATGGTCCACGAAGGCGCGGAGGCCCTGTTCCCACTGAGCGATGCGACCGTTCAGGTCGCCCTCGGTCACCTCTGTCGGCGTCGTGCTCAGGCGTTGGAACGAGGTGAGCGGCTGCACGATCGGGAACAGGAAGAAGAGCCCGGCGGCGAGGAGCGCCACGACGGCGACCCTCGTGAACAGTCGGAGGCGGGTGAGCGTGGCGAGTCCGTACATGAGCCCCAAGGCCGCCCCGACCGAGGCCGTTCTCGTGCCGGATAGCGCGATGCCGAGGAACGCGGCAGGGATGAAGCCGTAGTTGAGCAAACGGAGGATCTTCGGCATCTCCGCCGAGGCCGCGAGGTAGCACGCGATCGGGACGCCGAGCGCGACGATGAACCCGTAGCCGTCGGGGTTGGTGTCGCCCAGGCTGTACCGGTCCATATTCGAATAGAACGCTTTGGAGCCCAGGTAGTTGAGCACCGCGCCGAAGACCGCCGTGTAGGCGCCCAGGACGTACGCCTGGAGTCCGGCCCGCAACGCAGCCCTCGTCCGGTAGAGATCCCAGAGGATGTAGACGAGGAGGAGCGTCTGGAGCCAAAGGAAAACGGCACCCAGGCTTTCCGCCGGGTCCGCGCTCCAGAAGGTGGTCAGCGCGATCCAGGCGACGAACACCGTCAACGCGAACAGGTACGTGGTCGGTTCACGGGTCCGACCGGTGATCACGATAGTGACGAGCCAGCACGCACCGACCACGAGTCCCACCACGGTCGCGGCCGTCCCGACACGCGGCACGTGGAAGGCGCCCTCCCATGGGATCGTGAAGATGAGGACCAGGGACAACCAGTAGACGACCTTCCGCATCCGCTACACCCCCACCAGCACGTCGAGGTATCGATCGACGACGGATCCCTGTTCGTAGGGTCGCCAGCTCGCGGCAGCGGGTGGCGGCACGTCGCCGGCAAGGGCCGACTCGATCCCTCGAGCGAGCGCGTCAACGTCGCCCACGGGTACGAGCAGACCGTGCTCGCCTCCTTCGAGGATCTCACGAGGGCCGCTGAGGCAGTCCGTGGCGACGATCGGCACACCACAGTAGAGCGCCTCGATCAGAACGGAGGGAAGACCTTCCCATCGCGAGGAGAGAACGTAGACGCCGGCGTGCGCCATCCACGGATACGGGTTGCCGACCCATCCCGGAAGCGCGGCGGCCTCATCGAGTCCGAGCTCCGAGATGAGGCCCTCGAGCCTCCCCC
>JALZDC010000147.1 GCA_030862755.1 Actinomycetota bacterium | reverse complement strand
GTGCTCCATGTCGCTCGATCCCGCGACGGCTCGATCGAGATGAAGTGGATCGCGAGGGGTATCGCCCTGCTCCGCGCCGCTGACGAAGAACGGCCCGGTCTGCGGATTCACGAACGGGAACTCGATCACGCGTGTGATCAAGTCTCCGGACCCGGGACCTTTCCACCGAACGCATCCTCGGTCCAGAGCTCCAGGATGTCCCCCGGGTTGACGGCCCGAAACGGTGCCACACCGCCGAACGTCCAGGCGAACTCCGAGGGGTCGGGCCAGTAGGCGCGATCGGATCCATCACGTGGTTGCCATCGGGTCCGGGACCGCGTCCACCCTGTCCATGAAGCTCCTCCCGCTTCTCGCATCCCTCTCCTGCGTCACGGGACGCGTGGCTGTTCCCAGGCACGGCGGACGACGGTGGCTCCCCTCGTATCCGTTCTGCCAGGAGACTGTCAGATCGCGGCTTCGCGTGTTTCCCGCCGCGGCCCCCCCCGGGACGTGCTGCTACGTGGACCGGGTCGGCCAGTACGACCAGCCGTCGAGGTCGGGCACGTCGAGCCCGATAGCGCCGAGCGTCGAGCACACCTGGGTGCGGTGGTCGTTCCCGTGCTGTAGCGCCTGGAGGAAGAGCAAGCCTTCGGTGTGACGTGGATCCGGGAGGTCGTCCCGATCCTCGATCGACACGTCGAGGGCGCCCTGGTCCAGCTCGTCGAGAAGCTCCGTCCAGCGCTCGTCGTTCCCGAGCACCCGCTCACGGAGCTCGACGGGGGACTGCCTCCCGTGATCCACGTAGTCGGGCGGACGCGGATCGCGCATCCGCTGGAGGTACCGATCGTCGGCGTCCATCAGATGCGTCAACGTTTCTGCGATCGATCCATACGTGCCCTCGATCCGTGCGTCGAGGGTCTGTTCTCCCAACCGCTGCACCGCGTCCAGGAGCGACAGCGTCGCCCACGTGTGGTGGGCGAACATCGCCCGCAGGACGTCGGATGCCGACGTCATCGAGCCATGAGCTGCAGCGGCTTCCCTACCTTCGACTTGGTTGCGCGAGAGACCGCGTCAGCCGCCTCGGTCAACGCGACCGCAGCGGGTGAGTCCGGATCCGAGAGGACGATCGGTAAGCCCAGGTCGCCACCGGCTCGAAGCGCAGGTACCAATGGCACCTGTGCCATCAGCGGGACACCGAGCGTCTCGGCAGCCTCGCGGCCACCACCTTCGCCGAAGATCGTCTCGCGCTCGCCGCAATGCGGGCAGACGAACCACGACATGTTCTCGATGACGCCCAGCGGCCGAAGGTTCGTGCGCTCCGCCATCTTCCCCGCGCGCTCGGCAACCTTGCGGGCCGCGTCCTGCGGTGTCGTCACTACGAGCATCGAGGCACCGGGGATGAACGAAGCGAGCGAGATCGAGACGTCTCCCGTGCCGGGTGGCAGGTCGCATAGCAGGAAGTCGAGGTCGCCCCACCAGACGTCGCCGAGGAACTGTTGGATCGCCTTGTGCAGCATCGGACCGCGCCAGATCACCGGCGTCTCTTCTGGCACGAAGTGACCCATCGAGATCACCTTCACGCCGTGGGCCTCCAGCGGAAGGATCATGTCGTTGAACCCGACGGGCTTGCCGACCGCGCCGAGCATCCGCGGCACGCTGAACCCCCACACGTCGGCATCGAGCACGCCGACCGACCGGCCTGCCTTCACGAGGGCGGCCGCGAGGTTCACGGTCACGCTCGACTTGCCGACGCCCCCCTTCCCCGATGCGACCGCGATGATCGAGGTCTGCGGCGGGAACGAGATCGTGGTCTCCGGAGCGGCTGGCTGCCCGCCGCGGAGCTGCGAAACGAGCTTCTCCCGTGCCTCCCCGCTCATCGGGGTGAGCTCGACGTCGACGCGCTCCACGCCTTCGAGGGGCTGGACGGCGGCGGTCACGTCCCCGGTGATCCGATCCTTCAGCGGACATCCCTCGATCGTGATGAGGACGTGCACGCGCACGATGCCGCCGTCCACCTCGACGGATTCCAGCATCCCGATCTCGTCGATCGGCCGGCCGATCTCGGGATCCTTGACGCTCTTCAGCGCCTCGCGGACCTGGGCTTCCGTCGCCACCGGCTGCTCCTCTCCACCTTCTTGCTGACCTGGGGCTAAGCTCTGGTTGACACGGTGTGAACCGTGCAAAGCCCATCGTACGAGATGCGTCGATGAACGAGCCCGCCCCGATCGAGATCCACAAGGCCCTCGCGGACGACACGCGCTACCGGCTCTACCGGTACCTGCGCCTGTCCGGCCGGCCCGTCCCCGTACGTGAGCTCGTCACGAGGCTCGGCCTGCACGCCAACACGATCCGCCCGCATCTCCGTCGACTGGTCGATGCGGGGCTCGTTTCGTCGGAGACGCGACGAAGCCCCTCGGCTGTCGGTCGCCCCCAGACGGTCTACACCTCGGTCGCGATGGGCAACCGGGAGGGACGCGACTACCGGCTGCTCGCCGACATCCTCGCCACGCTCATCAAGGGACCGCGCGCACGCACGGGTGCGGAGACCCTCGCCCGCGAGTGGGGCGACTACCTCATGACGCGCCACGCCCCTCCACCGGGTGCACGCCGTCCCGGCCCCAACCTGGCGGCCCTTCGAGAGGCGCTGGCGGAAGCGGGTTTCGATCCGCGGTTCCGCCGCCGAGGGAACCGTTCGGTGGAGATCGCCTTGCGAGTCTGCCCGTTCCGAGACCTCCTCGAGGAGCACCGGGAGCTGGTGTGCACGGTGCACCGGGGTCTGCTCCAAGGAATGCTGGAAGGAGCGCGCCCCCGGCTGCACCTACGTTCGTTCGAGCCTCTTGCGGACCGGGGTTCCGTCTGCCGTGTCGTCGTGGCGGGATGACTCTGAGGCGAACGCCGGACACTCGCTGAAGTTCGTCCTCCGAGCGACCGATGGGAGAACAAGAAGGGGCCGTGCATCGCGCGTCCCCAACGGTATTCGCTGGAAACGAGGGGTGGCGCAGTGGACAACACGGATCCCGCGGTCGCGGAGTTCGACGGCTGGCTGAAGGATCTCATGGAGGGCCAGGGGTCCGACCTGCACGTCAAGGTCGGGTCTGCGCCGATGATCCGGCTGCCGGATGGACTGCGGCGCATGGACCGAGATCCGATCACACCGGTCGAGACGGCCGCGATCGCCGAGAGCATCATCCCCGCCGACCGCAGGGAGACCTTCGAGAAGAACGGTGAGGTCGACTTCGCCTACTCCCTCAAGGATGTCGGTCGCTTCCGTGCGAACGTCTTCAGGCAACGGGGGGCGATCTCGATGGTGCTCCGCCGTCTCCGCTTCGGCGGCCCGACGTTCGAGGAGATGGGTCTGCCGGGATCCGTCCGAGAGCTCTCGGACGAGCATCGCGGACTGATCCTCGTCACCGGTCCCACCGGGTCCGGGAAGACGACGACCCTCGCGTCGATGATCGGGTACATCAACGAGACCAAACCCGTTCACATCGTGACGATCGAGGACCCGATCGAGGTGCTCCATCGCGACGCGATGGCATCGATCAACCAGCGTGAGGTCGGCAACGACACGCAGGATTTCCTGTCCGCCTTGCGCGCGGCTCTCCGGCAGGACCCGGATGTGATCTTGATCGGCGAGATGCGCGACACCGAGACCGTGCGGGCCGCGATCCAAGCAGCTGAGACGGGGCACCTCGTCCTGTCGACGCTCCACACCGTGGATGCCACCGAGACCGTCAACCGGATGATCGACTTCTTCCCTCCGTACCAGCAGAAACAGGTGCGGTTGGCGATCGCGGGGACCCTCCGCGGGATCATCTGCCAGCGGCTCGTCACCACGGTGGACGGCGGGCGAACCCCCGCTCTCGAGATCCTCGTCAACACCGGACGGATCGCCGAACGGATCGTCGACCCCGATCGGACTCACGAGATCAAGGATGTGGTCGCCGAGGGCCACTTCTACGGGATGATGACCTTCGATCAGTCGCTCCTGATCCTTCTCCAGGAGGGGAAGATCACGACCGAGGGCGCGTTCCAGGCCGTGTCCAGTCGGCACGACTTCGAGCTCGCGATGCAGCAGGCGGGGCTCGCCCTGCCCCTCTGAGCTCTCAGGCTGCCGCACTCGTCCTTCGCCGGCGGCCGATCACGAACATCGCCGCAGCTCCCGACGAGAGGCCGGCGAGAGCGATCGCGACGACGGCACCGATCGGCAGACCGCCCTCCTGAGCGACAGCGGGCCTGACGACCTTCGGCGACATCGCTTCGACCGGCTGGACCGTGATGGCCTCGCCGCTTCCCGCGCCCCTCCCGTCCCCCACGACGATGGCACCCGTCATCCCGGGGTGATAGTTGCATGCGAACGGGTAGATGCCTGCCTCAGCGAAGGTCACGGTGAACGCGTCTCCATCGATCATGTCGTCGAAATGACCCCACTGGTTGCCGCCCACGTTGTGCGTGACCCCCAGATCCGTGTTGGCGAACGTCACCGGCGTCCCGGGATCCACCGTGGTCACGGTCGCCGTGAAGCATGCGTCGATCATCTTGACCGTGGCCCCCTTCTGGTCCGTGGCGTCGTTCCGAGTCACGCCGCCGTGGCAGCCTCCGCCCGCGAGCGCTGCACCCGGCATCCCTAGGACGATCGTCGCCACGCTAGCGATCACGCAGAGCATCCACCGCCTCATGCCGATCCCTCCTCGCTGTCCGATGACCTTTGCTACACCGGCCGACGTCAGGGGGTTCCCGGGGAGCTCGCGATCCGCAGCGCGTCGGCCTTCGGCAGGGAGGTCTCAAGGCGCATCGTGTGGGCACCGTCACGCCACAGGAGCACGTTTCCCTCCACGCGCACGTAGACGACGCCCTCCCCGGTGAGCAGCTCGAGGAGATGAGTGCCCGTGGTCCAGTAGTAGTCGACCCCGTCGACTGTCTCGACCTCCAGCATGCCCGTGTCCTCGTGGAGGATCTTCGAGGCCTGATCCGCGTCGCCCTCGAAGACCATCAGGACGGCTCCGAACCGCGTGCCGGAGATCTCCGGAAGGTCTGGTCGCGCTCGCCACGCCATCGTGACTCGCTCGACCTCGCCAGCGTCCGTGAGGACCTCGTCCGCCCAGATCCGATCGGGCCGACCGAGTCGTCCGGGAACGGCGATCTCTCGGCCCAGCAGCGCGCCCGCCTCCTCGAGCGTAACCGGTTCGCCCGTTCGGGCGATCGATGGAGTGGGGCTGCCCCCGGGCACGCTCGGGGTGACCTCGACGACGACGGCGCCGAGGTCGATCGCGATCTTCGCGGCGACCGCGGCCCCGGCGAGCAGGAGGACGATTGCGGCAGCGATCAGCATGATCCGTCTGGAGCGTGAGAGCGGGAGCCGGACCACGCGCGGATGGCTGGCCGACATGGTCTGAGCCATGACCGGAGGCGCGAGCTCTGGGGTAGGTGGCCACTCGATGTCGAGCGTCGACAGCGCGGCGCCGAGCTGCTCGTCACTCATCGACCGGAGGCGTTCGCTCATGGCGGCTCCTCCAACACCCGACGCAGGCGCGCCATCGCCCTCGAGAGTCGGGACTTGGCCGTGCCCAGTCGCACGTCGAGCACGTCGGCCGTCTCGCTCTCGGAAAGACCGAGCAGGAACCGGTACCCGATCACCTCGCGATCGGGAGGCGGGAGGCGGTTGAGCGCGGCGATCAACGTCTGCCGTTCCTCGAGCGC
>JALZDC010000133.1 GCA_030862755.1 Actinomycetota bacterium | reverse complement strand
GGCCATCGCGTGCATCATGGCACGCGATGACCGGCCCGGAAGAGTCGTTGCGTATCGACACCGTGAGGGGACCGGTGTCGGCGACGTACGCCCGGCCGCGGTCGCCGTTCGCGACGATCGTGGTCGCGCACGGCGCCGGCGCCGGCATGGACCATCCGTTCCTCGTGGGTTTCGCCCGAGCGTGCGTCGACGAAGGCCTCGCGATGATGCGGTTCAACTTCCCCTACGCGGAGAGCGGACGGCGATCGCCTGACCCGGAGGCCGTCCTGCGGGACGCGTGGCGTGCGGCTTTCGAGACCGCTTGGACCCGCCGGAACCGGGAGCCCGTGTGGGCGAGCGGGAAGTCTCTCGGCGGAAGGATCGCCTCGATGTGCGCGGCCGACGGCGAGATCCGCCCCGCAGGGCTGGTCTTCCTCGGGTATCCCTTGCACCCGCCGGGCAAGCCTGAGCGCATCCGGGATGAACATCTCGACCGGATCGAGGTGCCGATGCTCTTCCTCCAGGGCACGTCGGACCCGTTCGCATCACCGGATCTCCTCCGCCGGGTCGTGAAGAAGCTCGGCGGCCGCGCGACGCTGGTCCCTTTCGAGGGAGCGGGACACTCCTTCGAGGTCCGCGGCCTGAAGCGGGAGGCCCGGGAGATCGGCGCGTCGCTCGCTTCGCATGCCGCCGACTTCGTCCGGGACCACGCCTGATGCCTCGGAAGAACCGCCGAGAAGCCCGGTTCTTCCAGCCGCAGGAACCTCCGAGGGCTCGTTCGGCGGCACCCCTGTGGGCTGAGCTGCCCGGCTACGACGTCCGGCGCGTCGGTGGCGAGAAGGAGTACCGCTGCCCGGGCTGCGATCACGTCGTGCGAACCGGGATCTGGCACCTCGTCGTGATACCGCTGGACGCTCCCGACGAGCGCCGTCATTGGCACACCGAGTGCTGGCGGAAGGAGCTCCGGCGTGTCGGCGCCTATCGTCAGCCGCCTCCCGAGTGACGTCGGTGGGCGGGGCTAAGGTGTGTCGATGGAGGCAACTCCCGCAGCCGACCGCTGCCAACCGATCGTTGAGTCGAAGCGACTGCGGTGTGACTCCTGCGGTGAGTCGATGGAGCCCGAGCACGCGCATCACAAGTGTCCCGCATGCGGCTACATCCTCCCCTGCTGCGGCTGGTAGGCGACTGGGACGGCGTCATACACGCGCGCTAGCATCCGGCCATGGGAAGGGGGGAGCCGGCTCGAGCCCGCATGTGGGAGGCTGGAGGTCGATGGTTAGCGCATGTCCTTTACGTGCCCGCCTACATCGAGGTCACGGGGACCAGCCGGACGAGCTGTCTCGCGGAGCTGCGGAAGCTGACAGGCGACGACGTCGATCTCACCGTCGAAGTCATCCCGGCAGTCGTGGGGGTGGCAGAGGCCGCGGATATCATGGGCTGGGACAAGCGACGAGTGATCACCTACATCGATCGCGGATCCTTCCCCGAGCCGATCACGAGCCTCGCATCCGGGCGGATCTGGCTTAGGGAAGACATCGAGGAGTACGCGGCCAACTGGCGGTCAACCCATCCGCCGAAGAAAGTGTCAACGCACGTGTGACCGGTCGCGTCCTATACCTCATCCGCCACGGCCAGTCCGACTTCGGGTGGGACGGGGAACGGTTCGTGACGTCACGCGGGGACCAATGGGATCCACCTCTGTCCGAGGAAGGCCGCGAACAGGCTCGTCTCCTCGCGAAGCGGCTCCTCGTGATGGACCTGGACCCGTTCGTCGTCTATTCCTCGCCGCTCCGGCGCGCGAGCGAGACCGCCGAGACCTTCGCGGGCGAGAGCGGGACCGAGGTTACCTACGACGATGAGCTCGTGGAGGCGCATATCGGGGGATGGGAAGGCAAGCCGTTCGAGGAGATCGTCCAGTCGGATCCCGAGATCGTGCAACACATACGGCACCAGCGGGCGATCTGGCACCGTGCGCCGGGCGCGGAACGCGGGAACCGGTTCCGGATCCGCGTACGTGACGTCGTCGAGGGGCTCCTGCAGAAGCACCCCGACGAGAACCTGCTCCTGTTCGCCCACGGAGGCGTGATCAACGCCTACGTGGGCGAGCTCCTCGGACTCGGTCAGGAGATGTTCTTCCTCCCGGAGAACACCAGCCTGAACAGCGTCGACGTCGACGGCGAGACCCGTATCGTGCGGTTCCTGAACGACGTGCTTCACCTCACCGATCCGCACTTCTTCGAGTAAACCGAGTCCTATACTCGCGGGCACCCATCCTGAGGAGCCATCCATCGACTATCGGAGGTCTGAGACCGTGTCAGTGAAGTTCCTTTCAGATGAGTGGGCCCAGGCGCTGAAAGCGGAGCTCAATCAGAGCGAGGACTTCCGGATAGCCGCCGCCGGGCACCAGGCCACGATCCAGCAGGTGATCACCGGCGGTGAGGGTGATGCCCACTATTGGATCACGATCGGCGACGGGCAGATCGATCTCGGGGTCGGCGACATCGAGGGAGAGGACGCGACGATCACCCAGAGCTACGACTCGGCGGCGGCGCTGGCGAGGGGCGAGCTCTCACCCGTCACGGCGTTCATGACCGGGAAGCTGAAGATCGCCGGCAACATGGGGATGATCCTCGGCCTCCAGGGGGCGCTCGCGCAGCTGCCGGCCGCGATGGCCAAGATCGACGTGGAGTACTAGGTTCGCGCAGCCTCCCGGCCGCTCACCGAGAATCGCGACTGCGCTCGAGCGAGCAATCTGCCCTCACCGTCTTCGATCGAGGCCTCGGCGAAGGCGAGCGAATGACCCACCCTGATCGCCTTCCCGCGCCCGAAGAGCCGCCCCGGTCGTGCCGGCGCGAGGAAGTGGATGTCCAGGTCCGTCGTGACATGGAGCCGTCCCGGCTCCATCGAAGATCGGATCGACAGTCCGCAAGCCGTGTCTGCGAGGATCGCGAGCATCCCTCCGTGCACCAGGCCCTGGAGGTTGACGTGTCGATCCATCACATCCATCGCGACCGTCACCTCGCCGGCTGATGCTTGGACGACTTCCATCCCGGCCCACGTGTGGAACTCCGAGGAGGCGAGGCGCGTTCGCAATGCCTGGAACAGGTCCTCGCCATCAACCATCCCTCGCGACCTCCGGTTCCGTAGTCTCCCATGGGGTCCGTGCATGGCGCGTTTGACGGAGCCCCTCTCCGCCCGGAGAATCCGTGCGGTCGGGCTGCTCAGCCCGAAGCAAGATGCAACGAAGGGGGAAGCATGCCGAAGTGGCTTCGAACGCTCCTCGTTCCTCTGGCCGTGCTCGCGGTCGTGGCGGCGGCCTGTGGTGATGACCCAGCCGGCCCCGGGGATGGAACCGCCGCGCCCGAGTGCAACGCGGAACTGAGCGTCGGCGTCGCGTACGACATCGGGGGCATCGGCGACAAGTCGTTCAACGACGCGGCCAACGCCGGCCTCACGGCGGCTATCGACGAGGGCCTCGTCTGTGAAGAGAACTCCGACTCGCTCGAGCCGGACGCGACCGGCTCGAACCGAGACGACAACGTGCTCGCGCTCGCGGATGCCGGTCACAACCTCGTGGTCGCCGTGGGGTTCGCCTTCTCACCGGGCATCAACGAGAACGCCGGCGACTATCCGGACACACAGTTCGCCGTCATCGACGGCTACGCCACCTGCGGGACCGCGTGTGGTCTCACCAATGACAACCTCACGAACGTGACGGACCTGACGTTCAAGGAGCACGAGGGCTCGTTCCTGGTCGGCGCCGCGGCGGCGACCCAAGCCGACAAGGACGGCTGCACGACGGTGGGCTTCCTCGGTGGCCAGACCGGTCCGCTGATCGAGAAGTTCCAAGCCGGCTACGAGGCCGGTGTCGCGCACGTCAACGACAGCATCGAGGTCCTTGTCCAGTACATCGGCGACGACGTGACGGCATTCAACGACGCGGTCAAGGGTGAGGCCCTGTCGACGGGCATGTACGACGACGGCGCCTGCATCATCTACCACGCCGCCGGGGCCTCAGGTGCCGGCTTGTTCAACGCGGCGGTGACCGCAGACAAGCTGGCGATCGGCGTCGACTCCGACCAGTACTTGCTCGTCAGCGCCGAGCAGCAGCCGCACATCATGACATCGATGCTGAAGCGCGTCGACACGGCCGTGCACGATGCGATCGAGCAGTCCGGCGATGGCAGTCTCGAGGC
>JALZDC010000193.1 GCA_030862755.1 Actinomycetota bacterium | reverse complement strand
CGCCCGCGCCTTGCGCGTCTCGGCCCTGGCCGCGCGCGCAGCCGCCTCTACCTCCCGGTCCCCCGACCTGGTCAACTTCATATCGAGATCGACCTCGGCCCCGCAGTGCCAGCAGCGGAGGCTCTTGGGCCGGCGCAGGAGGAGGCCACCGGAATCGGGGCACGGGATGTCTTTCTCCGGTGGGTTGTTCACGGCGCAGTCGCATTCCGGGTACCGGTCGCACCCGTACATCAATCCGAAGCGGGTGCGCTTCTCCACCAACTCGCCCCGGCCGCACTGGGGACAGCTGACACCGGTGCTCCTCGGCGGCTCCTTCTTGATGTAACGGCAGTCGGGGTACCCGCTGCAGCCCACGAACGGCCCGAAGCGACCCACCTTCTTCACGAGCTGGCGGCCGCATTCCGGGCATCTCTCGTCGAGCAGCTCCGGCTCCGGTCGTTCGGTCCCGTCGAGGTTCCTGATGTAGTCGCACTCGGGGAAGTTCTCGCAGCCGATGAACTTTCCGAACCTGCCCAGCCGCACCTGCAGCCGCCCGGGCTCACGGCCCTCGGTCGGGCACTTGGGGCAGAGCTCCTCGAGCTCCTCCAGGTAGCGTTCGAACTTCTCCTCCGCGAGCGCGAGCTCCTCCGAGAACGGCACGTAGAAGTCCCGCAGGACGGCGACGCGCGTCGCCTTCCCTTCCGCGATGTCGTCCAGCTCCTCCTCCAGCCGGGCCGTGAAGTGCACGTCCACGATGTCGGGGAAGTGCTGGACCAGCTTGTCGGTCACGACCTCGGCGACGTCCTCCGGCACGAACCGCTTCTGATCCAGGCGCACGTAGCCCCGCGCCTGGATCGTCTGGATGATCGACGCGTAGGTCGACGGCCGGCCGATGCCCAGCTCCTCGAGGGTCTTCACGAGGGACGCCTCCGAGTACCTCGGCGGCGGCTGCGTGAAGTGCTGTTCCGGAAGCACCTCGAGCAGACGCAGGAGCTGCTCGGCCGTGAGCTCGGGCAGGCGCGACTCGGCGTCCTCGTCGGGGCCCTCGTCCCGTCCCTCGGTGTAGACGCGGATGAAGCCGTCGAACACGAGCGTCTGACCGGTGGCGCGGAGGCCGTAGCGAGCGTCCCCTTCCACCGCCAGGATGTCGATCCCGACCTGGTCGAAGCGCGCCTCGGCCATCTGCGTGGCCACGGTCCTCTTCCAGATCAGGTCGTAGAGACGCAACTGATCGCGGTCGAGCGCAGCCGCCACGCGCTCGGGCGACCGGAAGACGGAGGTCGGCCGGACCGCTTCGTGCGCCTCCTGAGCGTTGCGGGAACGGGTCTTGTACCGGCGGTGCTCCGCCAGCGCGTAGGCGGCCCCGTACTCGCCCCTCACCAGCTCGGCGATCTCTCGCAGCGCCGTGTCGGCGATGGTGATGGAATCCGTCCGCATGTACGTGATCAGGCCGACGGATCCCTCGCCGGGAAGCGTGACGCCCTCGTACAGACGCTGGGCGATCGACATCGCCTTGCGAGCCGAGAAACCGAGCTTCCGCGCGGCCTCCTGCTGGAGCGTGGAGGTCGTGAACGGTGGGGCCGGCGACCGCCTCCGCTCCTTCTTCTGGACGTCCGCGACGCGGTACGCGGCCCGGCCGAGTCGCTCGACGTGCGGCGTGGCGTCGCCCTCGGCGCCGAGCAGGATGCCCTTCTTGTCCGGAGCGGTCGCGAGCTTCCCCTCAGGGATCTCTGTGAGGCGAGCCACGAAGGGTTGATCTTCACCGTCGGGCGAGAGCCGAACGTCGACGCTCCAGTATTCGACCGGCTGGAACGCACGTATCTCCCGTTCGCGCTCCACGATCAGCCGGACGGCGACCGATTGCACCCGGCCCGCGGAGAGACCGGGTCGTACCTTCTTCCACAGGATGGGGCTGATCCGGTAGCCGACGAGCCGGTCCAGGATGCGGCGGGCCTCCTGAGCGTCGACGAGCTTCAGATCGATCTCGCGCGGGTGCCGGACGGACTCGAGGATCGCGTCGCGTGTGATCTCGGTGAAGGTGATCCGCTTCGCCTCGTCCGGCGGCACGCCCAGCAGCGTCGCAACGTGGTAGGCGATCGCCTCGCCCTCGCGATCGTAGTCGGTGGCGAGAACGAGCTGATCGGCGCCCTTGAGCGCCCTCTTCAGGTCGGCGACGTGACGCTTCGAGTCCTCGGGGACCTCGTACACGGGCTCGAAGCCGTCCTCCACGTCGACGCCGAGCTGGCTCTTCGGCAGATCCCGGACATGCCCGAACGAGGCCCGGACGGCGTAGTCGCCGCCCAGGTATCTCTCGATGGTCTTCGCCTTTGCAGGCGATTCGACGATGACGAGTGTTCCTGGCATATCGAAGGTGGCGTTCCTCTCAGGGGATGTTGGCGGGTGCTGTCAAGGGGACCCTCGTTCGGGACGGTACCACCGGCCCTCCAGGCCTCCCTGGAGCATCGGTCACGCTACGTGGACCCTGAGGCCGCCTCAAGACCGTCTACGAGAAGCCGAGAACGCATTGATACGCTGCCGATATTCCGCACGGAGGGGTGTTCCCAACTGCTCGAGACCCTGCACGAGACGATCACCAGGCTGATCGGCGACTACGGCTATCTGGCCGTGTTCGTCCTCATGGTGCTCGAGTCCGCCTGCATCCCGGTTCCGTCAGAGGTCACGATGCTGTTCGGCGGCGCGCTCGCCAGCGCGGGATTCGCGGGGGCGGGGCAGGAGCTGGACTTCGTGGCCGTGGGGCTCTTGGGGACCGCGGGGAACGTGGTCGGCTCGTGGTTGGCGTACTGGGCGGGCGCGGCCGGAGGACGGCCGCTGATCGACCGGTTCGGCCGGTACGTCCTGGTGCTTCCGCACGAGGTCGACCGGGCGCACGAGTGGTTCGAGCGCCGTGGTGAGCTCGCCGTGTTCGTCTCCCGACTGCTGCCGGTGATCCGCACGTTCATCTCCTTGCCGGCGGGCGTCGCGCGGATGCCGTTCTGGCGGTTCACGGTCTACACGGTGCTCGGATGCCTGCCGTGGACGTTCGCCCTCGCCTGGCTCGGGTACGCCCTCGGCGAGAATTGGACGAAGGTCGAGTCCGTGCTGCAGCCGGTGGCGTGGGCGATCGCCGCGGTGATCGTGGCGGTGGGCGTCTGGTGGGTGGCTCGCAGGTACCGGAAGGTGCGAGCCGCCTATGCCGAGCTCGACCGAGCGTCCGAGGAGCAGGTGGCAGAGTAGGCTCCCGTCGTGCTGACCTGCTCCAACTGCGGGCGAAGCAACCCCGAGGACGCCAGGTTCTGCGCTCGGTGCGGGTCTTCGCTGGCGGAAGGGACCGGCTCGGCGCGCGAGGAACGGAAGGTCGTCACGGTCTTGTTCGCCGACCTGGTCGGGTTCACGAGCAGGAGCGAGCGGCTCGATCCCGAAGACGTCCGGGCGACGCTCACGCCCTATTTCGCCCGATTGCGCGAGGAGCTCGAGCGCCGCGGCGGCACGGTCGAGAAGTTCATCGGTGACGCCGTGATGGCGGTCTTCGGAGCTCCGGTCGCACACGAAGACGACCCCGAGCGCGCGGTGCGGGCCGCCCTCGCGATCCGCGACGCGACGGCCGAGATGAACGAGCAGGACCCGGACTTCGACCTGCACGTGCGGGTCGGGGTGAACACGGGCGAAGCCCTCGTTTCGCTCGGAGCCAGTCCCCTCCACGGAGAAGGTATGGCGGCAGGCGATGTCGTGAACACGGCGGCGAGGCTGCAAACCGCCGCCCCGGTGGACGGGATCCTCGTGGGCGAGCCGACCTACCGGGCCACCGAGCGGGCAATCGAGTATCGGCTGACGGATCCCGTCCAAGCGAAGGGCAAGACGGAACCGGTCCGGGCGTGGGAGGCGCTGGAGGCACGGTCCCGGTACGGCATCGACCTCACCCGCCGCGTCGACACGTCGCTCGTCGGGCGCGAGCGGGAGCTGGCGCTGCTGCGGGACGCGCTCGATCGCGCGCGCCATCAGGACGAGCCTCAGCTCGTGACCCTGGTCGGCGAGCCGGGCATCGGGAAGAGCCGGCTCGTGCATGAGCTCTCCGTCCACATCGAGAACATGCCGGACCTGATCGCGTGGCGACAGGGACGGTGCCTGCCGTACGGCGACGGTGTGAGCTACTGGGCGCTCGGCGAGATCGTGAAGGCGGAGGCCGGCATCCTCGAGACGGACGCCGACGACGAGACCGCCCGGAGGCTCGACCGGATGGTGACCGAGCTGGTCACAGACACCGACGAGCGAGCGTGGGTCGCGCGGCATCTCCGGCCGTTGGTCGGGCTGACCCCGGAGCGCGGGTCCAGCGAGGGGAGCTCCGAGGAGGCTCAGGCGGCGTGGCGGCGATTCCTCGAATCGCTCGCCGAGCGGCGAGCGACCGTCCTGATCGTCGAGGATCTTCACTGGGCCGACGACGGGCTCCTCGATTTCCTCGATTACCTGATCGACTGGACGCGGGACGTCCCGCTCCTCGTGCTCTGCACGGCGAGGCCCGAACTCCTCGCCCGCCGGCCGGACTGGGGTGGTGGGAAGCTGAACGCGGCCACGATCTCGCTCGCGCCGTTGTCGAACGAGGAGACCGCTCGCCTGCTCGCAGGTCTCCTCGAGCGCGCGGTGCTCCCGGCGGAGCTCCAGTCGGCGCTCCTCGACCGCGCTGGCGGGAACCCGCTCTACGCGGAGGAGTTCGCGCGCATGGCGGCCGATCGACCATCCGCCGACCTGACCGGCGTCGAGCTGCCCGGTTCCGTCCAGGGGATCATCGCGGCTCGGCTCGATGGACTCGATCCCGAGGACAAGACGCTCCTGCAGGACGCGGCCGTGGTCGGCAAGACGTTCTGGCTCGGCGCCGTCGCGTCGATCGGCAGGCGAGATCCTTCGGACCTGGAGCGACGTCTCCACG
>JALZDC010000102.1 GCA_030862755.1 Actinomycetota bacterium | reverse complement strand
GACCGGCATCCCCGTCGCCCGGCTGATGGAGGGCGAGATGCAGAAGCTCGTCCACCTCGAGGAGGAGCTGCACGAGCGGGTGGTGGGGCAGGACGCCGCGGTCACGGCGGTGGCGAACGCGATCCGCCGTGCCCGCGCCGGCCTGCAGGACCCGAACCGGCCCATCGGCTCCTTCCTGTTCCTCGGCCCGACCAGGGTCGGCAAGACCGAGCTGGCCCGCGCTCTCGCCGAGTTCCTCTTCGACGACGACCGAGCGATGATCCGGATCGACATGAGCGAGTACCAGGAGCGTCATACGGTGTCGCGACTAGTGGGTGCGCCACCCGGCTACGTCGGGTTCGAGGAGGGTGGCCAGCTCACCGAGGCCGTGCGCAGGCGTCCGTACTCGGTGCTGCTGCTCGACGAGATCGAGAAAGCCCACGGCGACGTCTTCAACGTGCTGCTCCAGCTGCTCGATGACGGTCGTCTCACCGACGGCCAGGGTCGAACCGTGGACTTCCGCAACGCGATCGTGATCATGACGTCGAACCTGGGCGCCGCGATCTTCCAGGATCAGACGTCCTCGCCGGAGGAACTCCAGGACAAGGTGCTGGCCGACGTCCGGGCCCATTTCCGTCCCGAGTTCGTCAACCGGATCGACGAGGTGGTCGTGTTCGATGCCCTCAGCCGGGACGACATCGTGAAGATCGTGGAGATCCAGCTCCGTGGACTCCGACAGCGACTGTCCGACCGCAAGCTGGATCTGGAGCTCACCGACGACGCGAAGACCTACCTTGCGAACGCGGGCTACGACCCCCACTTCGGGGCGCGCCCACTCAAGCGGCTGATCCAGCACGAGATCCAAGACCCGCTCGCCCTGATGCTGCTGTCAGGCGAGGTCCATGAACTCGACGACGTCGTGGTCGAAGCGGGTGCCGACGGGCTCGCGCTCCGCGTGAAGGGACGTGAGGAACCCGATCCCGGGAGCGGAGCCGAGGCGGGATAGGGATCCGACGACGACCCTTTCCGGTCGAAACTCCTCACGTGGTTTCGGTCGCGCAGGTGGCACGTCGGTGAAGGTCCGGACGAGCAGGACGATCCTGCTCTGGCTGGCGGTGATCTTCCTCGGAGGGATGCTGCTCCTCGCGCTCGCCGGAGACTCAGAGGCGAAGAGGGAGCTTCTCGCTCAGGTCGCCGCGTGGGGCCTCCGGTCGGCTCCCGGGGATCCGCTCCGATATTTCGGACGCCCCTTCGTGCTCCTGGGCACGCGGTCAGCGCCAAGGACATCGAGAACACGTCGTGGGGATCGTGGCGAGGCATGCAGATCGTCGTCATCGACTACTGATTCGCCAGGTCGAGTGACCCCTCTCGAAACGACTATCGGATTACACGTGCGCCGCGACGCCGGTGCCCGACTGGTGGCCCAACCTCTCGATCGTGCCGGAAGGGTTCGGCTCCCGGCTCGCACGTTCGGTCGGCCGCCGTCTCGCGGACGCCCTCACGTTCCGGGACATCGAGTTCGAGTCGGAGGCGTTCAACCGGCGATTCACGGTCAAAGGACCGGACGAGCGGTTCGCGACAGCCTTCTGCGATGCACGGATGATGGACTGGCTCCTCCGGCACGGCGAGGGGTACGCGTTCAAGGTCGTCGGCGACCGGCTGCTGTGTTGGACCTAGCGGGTGTCGCCCGCCGAGGTGGTCCATCGCTTGGGGACCGCCAAGACGTTCCGCGAGCAGATCTCGGCCGTCGTGAGCTCTCTGTACCCGAAGGGGTAGGCTTCCACCGGCCGTCGGACAAGGAGCGAGCGTGGACGTTCTCTGGGTGGTGCTGGGTATCGTCGTGGTACTCGTCCTCGCGGGCGTGGTCTCGTACAACCGGTTCGTCTCGCAGAAGAACCTGATCCGCGACGCGTGGGCGAACATCGATACGGAGCTCCGTCGTCGCTACGACCTGATCCCGAACATCGTCGAGACGGTGAAGGGCTACGCCGCGCACGAGCGGGAGGTGCTCGAGAACGTCACGCAGGCGCGCGCGATGGCGACCGGCGCGACGGGAACGCCGGCGGAACAGGCCGCGGCGGAGGGTCCGCTCGTCGCCGCCCTGCGCCAGTTGTTCGCCGTCGTCGAGAACTATCCGGATCTCAAGGCGAACCAGAACTTCCTTGCGCTCCAAGCGGAGCTCGCCAACACGGAGGATCGACTCCAGACGGCTCGGCGCTTCTACAACGCGAACGTGCGCGACTACAACCGAAGGGTCCAGTCCGTTCCGTCGAACGTCGTCGCGAACATGTTCCATTTCGAGGAAGAGGACTTCTTCGAGGTCGAGGAGACGCTGCGCGGGGACGAGGGCGTCCCGAGGGTGAGCTTCGAGCCCGGCGCGCCTGGGGTGTCGTTCGGGAGCCCTTCCGAGCCGTCGACGGCTCCGCCGGCGACCCCACCAGCGGGGGCTACCCCGCCGGAGCCGGGACGTCCCGACCGACCCGCCGGCTGACGGTCAGCTGATCGCGGGGACACGCTCGGACCCCGCCTCGGGATCGGGTTCCGCGCATCCCTCCAGACCCGTCTTGCGCACGCCACGGCTGAGCACGAACCACGCCCCCGCCCAGGCAAGCGCGACGCCGCCGAGGATCGTCACCGTCGTCGGGGCTCCGATGCGATCGGCGACGGCGGAGGCGACGACCGCGGACACGGACAACGAGAGCGTGATCAGCATGTAGTCGAACCCGAAGATGCGGCCGCGGATGTGATCGGGGACGATCACCTGCAACCCGTACGTCGACAGCATCCACTGGGATCCTCCGCCCAGATGGGCCACGCAGATCGTGACCGCGGCGAGCGCAAGCGACGGCGCCGCTCCGAGCGCCATGTAGCCGAGGCCGAACACGGCGAGCGAGAGCCCGATCGCGGGAAAGAGCCGGCGATGCCCGGGGCCCGCGATCCGGTGGCCGAGGAACGGCCCGATCAGCGCGCCCACCCCTCGCGCGGCCATGAGGATCCCGAAGCCGACGTTGCCCGACTCGAAGACCTCGAGCGCCATCACGGGGATCAGGGCGAGCAGCCCGGCGGCGGCCCCGAACCCGAACTTGACGGCCAGCAAGGACAGAACGCGGTGGTCGCGGCGTGCGAATCGCCACGTCTCTCTGGTCGCCTCGACCGCGCCCGGGTGCTCGACGCGTTCCCCTCGCGACTCCGAGAAACGCCGCCGGATCGACGAGAGCAATGCCGCCGAGACCAGGAAGGAGGCGGCGTTCACCAGGAACGCGGTGTGCGCGCCGAACGCCGCGCTGATCACGCCGCCGAGTCCGGCGCCCACAGCGAGCATCGTCCCCCAGAGCGATCCGTTCAGCGCGTTGGCGGCCGGGAGGTCCTCGGGATCGACGACGTTCGGCGTGGCCGCCGAGAGGGCCGGGTCGAACGGCGCCGCGAACGCCGCGAGGAGGGGCAGCAGCACGTACGCGAGCCAGATCGTCTCGGATCCAACCAGCAGGAACGCCACGCAGATCAAGGCTCTGGCGAGATCGCAGACGATCATCATCTTCCGCCGGTCGAGCCTGTCGGCCAGCACGCCGCCGACGGGCGATGCGAGGAAGAACGCGAACTCCTGTGCCAGGATCGCGAGGCCGACGTACAGGGCCTTCCCCGTCTCGACGTAGATCAGGCCGTTGATGGCCACCCACAGGAACCAGTCGCCGCCGAGGGAGATCACCGAGGCGAAGAACAGCGCTCGGAAGTCGCGGTTGCGGCGCAACAACGACAGGCTCGTTCTGAGGCCGGCACTCGGGGCCGGGGCGGTCGTCAGGTCGTCTTCCACGGGCGGCCCGGAAGCGTACGAGGTATCGGCCGAAGAACTATTGGGCGATCGGGCCGATCCACAGACCCGAAAGTAGGAACGACACCGGCAGCACGAAGAGGATGCCGACGAAGATCGCCAACCGCCGGGTCGACCCAACGAAGTAATCATCCAGACGGATCAGGCTCTTTTTCACGGGCTGGTACCAGAACGCCAGGATCGCCAGCGACACGATCGTGACCCCGACCGCTAGGGCGAGCACGATCTGTGCCGCGACCTGGGTCGGCTGCAGCATCGCGACGATCAGGGTATCGGCCAGCGTCAACACGTTGGCGCCGAGGATGTAGGGGATCGCTTCATCGCGTCTGATGAGGCCACGGCTCGCGAGTGGGATCAGGATCGTGAGCGCGACCGAGACGGAGAGGGTCAGCGCCGCCACGAGGCACCCGAGGGCGAACATCGTCCACTTGTGTCTCAGCCAGGTCGCTCGTTTAGAGGCAGTCCGATCGGTGCTGACCTGCGGCAGCACGTGGTCGAGGAGCCAGAACGAGATCAGGATCACGAGCAGGCCGATCAGGAGGAGAGCCCACCCGGATACCGCTCCTCCGATGGGATCGATGATCGGTCCCCAGAGGGTGCTCAGGAAGGCGTCGAGGCCAGAAGACGCGTGCCAGTCGATCCCGTCGAGCCAGCCGGCGCGGAGGAGCCCGTAGCCGATCATCATCCCGGGGAGATACACGAGCGCCGACAGCGTCATCGCCTGGATCCCGACGCCGAGGACATCGCTACGATGGCTGCCGTTGCGCCGAGTCGCGTAGAGGAACCCCGCCACCAGCACGATCAATGAAGCGCCGAGCCGAGAGCCCGACAGCATCGTGAAAGTCTGCAGCTTCGTCAACGTTCCCGCGCCGAACAGGCTCACCGTGGTAGCGGCGACGGGTGAGCCCGAGAGAACGAAGTAGGAACCGAGCCATCCGAAGCCCAACGTCGAGATCCCGTTCGCGAAGGGGAACTGACCCTGGATCTCGGGGCCGACGGCGGCGGCTCCCGCCTTCATGATCTGCACCGCGAGGATGAACAGGTACATCGCCGGCAGGAAGAGGAGGAGCTTGCGGACGATGTACCAGGCACTACGAGGGGCCTCGAACGGTCCCCAGTCAACGACGTGGCGGGCCTCGTTGAGCTCGTGGGGAACGCAGTACTCCCCGTCGATCTCGACGAGCTTCTCGAGCTCGATGTCTTCCCTGCTCTTGGTCATCGGTTCTTGGCCTCGGGATCGGACTGTCGGAACAGCCACGGTACTTGGCTTCGTCCGAGAGGCACAACCGCCTTTCGGCGTATGAGATCCGGTGCCGAGAGCGCACGCGGCCCGCGGATCCACCGCCGATACACTGACCCCACATGCCGGCCACGATCGTGCTCGGGACCCAGTGGGGGGACGAGGGGAAGGGCAAGGCCGTCGACTACCTGGCGGACGGGATGGACCTCGTCGTCCGCTACCAGGGCGGCAACAACGCGGGCCACACGGTGATCGCCGAGGGCCGTCTGCTCAAGCTCCAGCTGGTCCCGTCCGGCGTCCTCTACCCCCACATCACGCCCGTGATCGCCGACGGCGTGGTCGTCGACCCTCGGCATCTCCTCCGCGAGCTCGAGGACCTGCGCTCGACGGGCGTGGACGTCTCCCGGCTCCGCGTCTCGGGGAACTGTCATCTGATCATGCCGTACCACCTCGAGCTGGAGAAGGTGACCCAACGGTTCCTCGGTCGGAACGCGCTCGGCACGACGAAGCGCGGCATCGGCCCCGCCTACTCCGACAAGGCCGCTCGGATCGGCCTCCGTGTCCAGGACCTCTTCGACCAGAAGATCTTCCGGGAGAAGCTCGACGTCGTCCTCCGAGAGAAGAACGCCATCTTGACCAAGTTGTACGGACGGCTGCCCCTGGACGGGGAGCTGATCGTCGAGGAGTACATGGATCTCGCCGGTCGGCTCGAGGGCTACGTCGCCGACACGTCCACGCTCCTGCACGATGCGCTCCGAGACGGCAAGTCAGTGATGCTCGAAGGCGCGCAAGGCACGCTGCTTGATCTGGACAAGGGGACCTACCCGTTCGTGACGTCTTCGAATCCGGTGGCCGGATACGCGCTCGCCTCGGCCGGTTTCGGGCCGAGGGAGGTCGACCGCGTCGTCGGCATCGTGAAGGCGTACGTGACGAGGGTCGGCGCCGGGCCTTTCCCGACGGAGGACCTCGGAGACGAAGGCGACCGCCTCGGGCTGCGCGGCCAGGAGTTCGGCACTGTGACCGGCCGGAAGCGTCGCTGCGGGTGGTTGGACGCGGTTCTCCTTCGCTACGCGGCCCGGGTGAACGGACTGACGGAGCTGTTCGTCACGAAGCTCGATGTGTTGTCGGGGTTCGAGCGGATCCGGATCTGCAACGGCTATCGCGTCGACGGCCGCGATCTCGACGATTCCCCTCCCAACCAGTCCCTCTTCCATAAGGCCGAGCCGATCTACGAGGGTCGGGACGGCTGGATGGAGGAGATCGACGAGGCGAGCACCTTCGAGGATCTTCCCAAGGCGGCGAGGGAGTACGTCCGCAGGATCGAGGAGCTCGCGGCGGTGCCCGTCTCCGTGGTGTCGGTGGGTCCGTCCCGCGAGCAGAGCCTGCCGGTGGCATGAAGGTCCTCGTCGTCGGCGGCGGCGGCCGGGAGCACGCCCTGTGCTGGGGGTTGGCGCGCAGCCCGCAGGTCGAGCAGCTCCACGTCGCGCCGGGCAACGCCGGGATCGCCTCGATCGCGACCTGCCACGCCGCCGCCGCCGACGACGTCGACGCGCAGCTCCGGCTGGCGGACCAGCTCGACGTCGAACTCGTCGTCATCGGCCCCGAGGCGCCGCTCGTCGCCGGTC
>JALZDC010000189.1 GCA_030862755.1 Actinomycetota bacterium | reverse complement strand
CAGCGAGGCGGTGGAGGCTGCTTCGGAGCTCTCCGCCGAGGCAGCGTCGAGGTTCGTGAACGGGATCCTCGGCCGCATCGCCGGCGAGCTGCGACCTGCGGCCGACGACGACCCGAAGTTGTCCTAGATCGTGGGGTCGGTCCTGGGATCGTCCCGGGACGGCTCCGAGGCGGTGGTCCTCGGCGTGGAGGCGTTCTCCGGCGGCACGGCTCTGGCCGGATCGTCGTGGCCCTCCTTCAGTCCCTTCTTGAACTCGCCCGAGGACCGCCCGAGGTTCCGCGCGATCTCCGGCAGCTTGCTCGCGCCGAAGAGCACGACGACGCCGATGATCGCCACGATGGCCCAGTCAGGCATCCAGCTGCTCCCTCCGTCGGTGTCCCCACAGTCTACGCCCGGTCTGGACCCCGGTCGCTCCCTCGCTCCCATCCGGCGGCGGGGGTATACTCGCCCCGAACTTCCCCTTTAAGTCCGGTCCCGTGAGGCCGGGAAGGGAGCGAACCGATGCGGCAGGTTTCGCGCGCCTCCTCGCCTGCTCGAGGGGGCGTTCCCGTGTGAACAGGATCCTCGGCCCCGACGACGTGCGGCGCGCGCTCGCTCGGATCGCTCACGAGATCGTCGAGCGGGAGCGGACCGAGGGATTGGTACTGGTGGGCATCGCCGATCGCGGCGACCACCTCGCGCTCCGGCTCTCGCGAGAGATCTCCAAGATCGAGGGAGGCGAGGTCCCGGTGGGCGCCCTGGACATCACCTTCTACCGGGACGACATCGGCCTCACCTCGGAGGTCCCGCAGGTCCACGAGACCAGGATCCCCTTCGACATCACGGGTCGCACGGTGGTTCTGGTCGACGACGTCCTCTACACGGGCCGGACGATCCGCGCGGCGATGGACGCGCTCACGGACCTGGGCAGGCCAGGCCGGATCCGCCTGGCCGTTCTCGTCGACCGCGGACATCGCGAGCTGCCGATCCGGGCGGACTTCGTCGGCAAGAACGTACCGACGCAGCTCGGGGACGACGTCCGTGTGATGGTCACGGAGGTCGACGGCGAGGACGGCGCCGTCGTCGAAGGAGGATCGGCCGGAAGGGCCCTCAAGGAGGTGCGGGCGTGAACGGCCATCTCCTGTCGATCCACGACGTCACCGCGGATGATGTGGTCCGGATCCTCGACACGGCCGAGTCCTTCCGCGAAGTGGGCACGCGGGTGATCAAGAAGGTTCCTGCCCTTCGCGGGCGGACCGTCGTGAACCTCTTCTACGAGAACTCCACCCGGACCCGGATCTCGTTCGAGCTGGCGGCCAAGCGCCTGTCTGCGGACGTGATCAACTTCTCCTCCGGCGGCTCGAGCGTGTCCAAAGGCGAATCGCTGAAGGATACGGCCCTCACCCTGCAGGCTATGGGCGCGGATGCGATCGTGATCCGGCACTCGTCGTCGGGCTCGCCGTACCAGCTGACGAAGTGGGTGCGCGGCCACGTGCTCAACGCCGGGGACGGCACGCACGAGCATCCGACGCAGGCCCTCCTCGACCTCTACACGATGCGCGAGCGGCTCGGGCACCTGGAGGGACTTCGGGTGGCGATCGTCGGGGACGTGCTGCACTCGCGGGTGGCGCGGTCGCTCTCGTTCGGCCTCGTGAAGATGGGGGCCGAGGTGACGCTGGTGGGCCCGGCGACGTTGATCCCGCCCGATGCGCCCGCGTGGGGCGTCGAGGTCAGTCACGATGTCGACGAGGTGCTCTCGAAGCTCGACGTCTGCTACCTGCTGCGGGTGCAGACGGAGCGACAGCGCCTCGAGTACTTCCCGTCCGTGCGCGAGTACGCCCGGCTGTTCGGTCTGAACCGCACGCGGGTGGGGCTGTTGCCCGAGGGATCGCTGATCATGCACCCGGGGCCGATGAACCGCGGCGTCGAGATCGACTCCGACGTCGCCGACCTGCCGCAGAGCGTGATCGAGGACCAGGTCACGAATGGCATCGCGGTGAGGATGGCGCTGCTGTACCTGCTCCTGGGCGGCGGGCGGCGCGCCGAGTCGGGGGAGGAGGCGACCCATGGGTAGTCCCGGGCTGCTCTTCCGGGGGGCTCGCGTGGTGGATCCGGCGGGCGGTCGTGACGAGGTCGCGGACGTGCTCGTACAGGATGGGATCGTGGCGGACGTCGGACGGGACCTCGACGGCGCGTCGGCGGAGCTGATCGACGGCCATGGACTCGTCCTTTCGCCCGGGTTGGTGGACATGCACACGCATCTCCGTGAGCCGGGCTTCGAGCAGAAGGAGACCGTGGAGACCGGCACGCGGG
>JALZDC010000186.1 GCA_030862755.1 Actinomycetota bacterium | reverse complement strand
GCCCCTCGAACCGCGAGATCCCCTCGTCCCTCAGAAGTCCATGTCGCCACCGCCGGGCATGGCGGGGGCGGCCTTCTCCTTCTCGGGCTTCTCGGCGACCACGGCCTCCGTGGTCAGGAACAGTGCGGCGATGCTGGCGGCGTTCTGCAGCGCCGAGCGCGTCACCTTGGCGGGATCGACGACGCCGAATTTGAACATCTCGCCGTACTCGCCGGTGGCCGCGTTGAGCCCCTGGCCGGGATCCATCGAGCGGACCTTCTCGATCACGACACCGCCCTCGTGACCGGCGTTGTGAGCGATCTGCTTCAGGGGCTCCTCCAACGCACGCCGGACGATCGTCGCTCCGGTGAGCTCGTCGTCCACCAGATCGACCTTGTCGAGGGCGCTCTGGGCGTTCAGGAGTGCGACGCCGCCACCGGCGACGATGCCCTCCTCGACCGCGGCCTTCGTCGACTGCACGGCGTCCTCGATGCGGTGCTTCTTCTCCTTCAGCTCGACCTCGGTGGCCGCGCCGACCTTGATCACCGCGACGCCGCCGGAGAGCTTCGCCAGCCGCTCCTGGAGCTTCTCCCGGTCGTAGTCGGAGTCCGTCTTCTCGATCTCGGACT
Organism: Actinomycetota bacterium; assembly: GCA_030862755.1. Taxonomy (GTDB): domain Bacteria; phylum Actinomycetota; class UBA4738; order UBA4738; family HRBIN12; genus JAJNBA01. The sequence continues at coordinate 5,021 of JALZDC010000186.1, read as the reverse complement.
TGATCTGGTTGATCCGGCCCTTGATGTCTTCGTCCTTGCCGGCACCCTCCACGATCGTCGTCTCGTCCTTGGTGACCACGACCTTGCGCGCTTGCCCCAGCAGATCGAGCGTGACGTTCTCGAGCTTCAGGCCGACCTCCTCGGAGATCACCTGGCCGCCGGCCAGGATCGCGATGTCCTGGAGCATGGCCTTGCGTCGGTCGCCGAAACCGGGCGCCTTGACCGCCGCCGACTTGAACGTGCCGCGGATCTTGTTGACCACGAGGGTGGCGAGAGCCTCGCCCTCCACGTCCTCGGCGAGCACCATGATCGGCTTGCCCGTCTGCATCACCTTCTCGAGCAGCGGCAGCAGGTCCTTCACGGCCGAGATCTTCGAGTTGGCGATCAGGATGTAGGGCTCATCGAGCACCGCCTCCATCCGCTCGGGATCGGTGATGAAGTAGGGCGAGATGAAGCCCTTGTCGAAGCGCATACCCTCGGTGAATTCGAGCTCCATCCCGAAGGTGTTGGACTCCTCGACGGTGATGACGCCGTCCTTCCCGACCTTGTCGACCGCCTCGGCGATCTTCTCGCCGATCTCGGGGTCGGCAGCGGAGATGGCACCGACGTGAGCGACGTCGTCCTTCGAGTCGACCTCCTTCGCGGAGTTCTTGATGGCCTCGACGGCGAGTTCGACCGCCATCTCGATGCCGCGCTTGATCGACATCGGGTTGGCGCCGGCCGCCACGTTGCGCAGCCCTTCCTTCACGATCGACTGTGCGAGGACCGTCGCCGTAGTGGTGCCGTCGCCGGCCACGTCGTCCGTCTTCTTGGCGACTTCCTTGACGAGCTCGGCGCCGACCTTCTCCAACGGATCCTCGAGTTCGATCTCCTTGGCGATCGAGACGCCGTCGTTCGTGATGGTGGGGGCGCCCCACTTCTTCTCGAGGACGACGTTGCGGCCCTTGGGACCGAGCGTGATCCTCACGGCGTTCGCCAACTGGTCCATGCCCCGCTCGAGCGCGCGCCGAGCGTCCTCGTCGAAGCTGATGAGTTTGGCAGCCATACCTCGTCCTCCTCGTCCGTTCCTGGCTCGGGCTGATCGGCGCCCTCTGACGCCTTCACAGCCGGGCCTTCCGACTGCTTAGCACTCGGGAGACCCGAGTGCTAAGGATTCTAGGGGTGAGCTCGCGCGAGTGGCAAACGGTCGATCGTGCCCCGAGGCTTCAGCCGGTCCGCCGGGCCCGGCAGAGGCATATCCTCAGCGCGCATGAGCGCTCGGCCCACCTGGACCCTCCGCTTCAGCCACCCGACTATCGAGCAGGTGGCCTGGGCCTCCGGTTCGCCCGATCACCTGGCAGCGGTGACGACCGAGGACGGCAGCACGCAGGCGTGGGCCTGGAACCTGCACTCGGATGAGCGGCGGCGCGTCTCCCACGGCGGCGTGGGCGCGGAGGAAGCGCATATCGTCCCCGACGGATCGGGGGTCGTGTGGTGGTACGACGAGGTCGGGAACGAACGGGGGCGCTGGATGGTCTCGCCCTTCGATGGTGGCGATGCGCGACCTCTCTTACGAGGGTTCCACGACGGGTGGATGATGGGCCTCTCCCTGATCGAGGGCGGCATCGCCGCAGGCCTCGCCACCGACGAGGACTATCGGGTCTTCGTCTCCATCGAGGATGAGCCTCCAAGGGAGCTCTACCGCAACCCGCAGCCCGCAGGGGTGGGGAGCGAGTGGCCGCAGGGCGGCGGCGGCCTCTCACCCGACGGCGCGCTCGTCTGCATCCACCACTCTGAGCACGGGGACATCGACCGGCAGTCGCTGAGGGTTCTGGACACCCGATCCGGCGAGACGGCGGGCGACCAGCTCGACGCCGGGTTGCGGATGGAGGCGGTGGCCTGGTCGCCCGCCCCAGGGGCCCGCCGGCTCCTCTTCACCCAGGAGCGGATGGGGATCGAACGACCGGCCGTGTGGGACCTCGGCACCCGGGAGCGGGTCGACCTGGCGATGGAGGACGTCGTCGGTCCCGTGATCCCGCAAGGGTGGACGCCCGATGGTGCCCGTCTCCTCGTGCACAACGACCCGGGGGAAGGCGTCAATCGGCTCCTCACGGTGGATCCCGCATCGGGATCCTTCGAGGAGGCAACCGTTCTCCAGGGGACGATCCATGAAGCGGGCTTCCGTCCCGGCGGCGAGCTCTGGTTCCGCGGAGACTCGAGCGTCGAACCTCCATCGGTTCAGCAGGCTGGTTGGGGTACGGTCCTCCGGCTGCCGATCGATCCTCCCCCTCTCGGGACCCGGAGTCGTTGGCTCTCCTGGAGCAATCCCGGCGGCGACCTCATACACGGATTCATCACGGTTCCCGTCGGAGCCGGTCCCTTTCCAACGATCGCCTCGATCCACGGGGGGCCCGAGTGGCACCACACGGATCTCTGGGATCCGGGACTCCAGGCGTTCGTCGACGAGGGGTTCGCGGTCCTTCAGGTCAACTACCGAGGGTCGAGCGGTCGCGGCAAGGTCTTCCGAGAGACGCTGAAGGGGAACATCGGTTTCCCGGAAACCGAAGACATCGTGGCGGGGATCGATCATCTCGTGACCGCCGGCATCGCGGATCCGGGAGCGCTCTTCCTCGAAGGCTGGTCATGGGGCGGATACCTGACCACCCTGATCGCCGGACTCTATCCGGATCGTTGGCGGGCCGCGTGCGCCGGGATACCGGTCGGCGACTACGTCGCCGCGCACTACGAGAGCGCCCCTCCGCTCCGCGCATGGGACATCGCGACGCTGGGAGGCTCGCCGATGGATCTTCCCGACCTCTATCGCGAGCGGAACCCGATGACCTACGTGGACCGGGTGGAGGCCCCCATGCTGTTGATCGCCGGCGAGCACGACAGCCGGTGCCCGCTGGGTCAGGTGATGGTCTACGCTCACGCGCTCCGAGCGCGCGGGCACGACGTGGGCGTGCACCTGTACGGAGGAGGGCACCACGCGCTCCAGGTCGAAGAGAAGATCGCCCACGCCAGCTTGACCATCGACTTCTTCAGGCGGCACCTGGCGGGCTGACCACCGAAGGCAAGCTCTTCACTCCTCGGCCGACGAGGTGTCCGACATCTCGCGGATCCGTTCCACGATCTCGGCGTTCGCGAGGGTCGTGACGTCGCCGAGCGGCCGCCCGTGCGCCACGTCACGAAGCAGCCGCCGCATGATCTTCCCCGATCGGGTCTTGGGAAGGTCTGCCGTGAAGATGATCCCGTGAGGCCTGGCGATCTTCCCGATCTTCGCCGCGACGTGCTCGCGGAGCTCCTCCGCCATCGCGTCGTCGCCCACGTACGCGGACTTCAAGGTGACGAACGCCACGATCGCCTCGCCCACCAGCTCGTCCGGCTTGGATACGACCGCGGACTCCGCGACCTTCTCGTTGTCCACCAAGGCGGATTCGATCTCGAAGGTGGAGAGGCGATGGCCGGCGACGTTCATCACGTCGTCGATGCGTCCCAGGAGCCAGAAGTATCCGTCCTCGTCTCGCTTCGCGCCGTCACCCGCGACGTAGACCTCTGGTCCGTACTTCGAGAAGTATGTCTCGACGTACCGGTCGGCGTCCCCCCAGATGGTCCGTGAGATCGCAGGCCACGGTCGTGTCAGGACCAGGTAGCCTCCGCCGCCCAGTGGCACGCTCTTGCCCTGTTCGTCGAAGATGTCCGCCTCGATCCCCGGGAACGGGACCGTGGCCGAACCGGGCTTGAGCACGGTGATCCCCGGGAGCGGGGTGATGAGGATCGCGCCGGTCTCCGTCTGCCACCACGTGTCCACGACCGGCGCTCGCTCGCCGCCGATCACCCTCCAGTACCAGACCCACGCCTCCGGATTGATCGGCTCGCCCACCGAACCGAGGAGCCGGATCGAGGAGAGGTCGTGCTTCTCCGGATACTCCGTACCCCACTGCATGAACGCGCGGATCGCCGTCGGCGCCGTGTACAGGATCGTGGCCCCGTACGTCTCGACGATCGACCACCAGCGATCCTTGTCGGGCCAGTCCGGGGCCCCCTCGTACATGACTCCGGTCGTGTGGTTCGCGAGCGGCCCGTAAACGATGTACGAGTGACCGGTGACCCACCCGCAGTCGGCGGCGCACCAGAAGACGTCGTCGTCGTGGATGTCGAAGATCAGCCGCTGCGTCGCCGCGACCTGGGTGAGGTATCCGCCGGTGGTGTGCGCGATGCCTTTGGGCTTCCCGGTGGTGCCGCTCGTGTAGAGGAGGTACAGGATGTCTTCCGAGTCCATCTCCTCGGGAGGGCACTCCGTGGGCTGGTCCGAGACCAGGTCGTGATACCAGATGTCTCGCCCCTCCGTGAACCCGTGGTCGTTCCCACAGCGCCGCAGCGTGATCACGTGCTCGATGCTCGGGCAATCCTTCACCGCCTCGTCCGCGTTCGCCTTCAGAGGCACCACTTGCCCACGGCGCCAGGCGCCGTCCGCGGTGATCAAGACCTTGGCCTCGGCGTCGTTGATCCGGTCGCGCAGCGAGTCCGCGCTGAAGCCCCCGAAGACCACCGAGTGTGGAGCGCCGATCCGAGCGCAGGCGAGCATCGCGATCGGCAGCTCGGGCACCATGCCGAGGTAGATGTTGACCCGATCGCCCTTCCGAACGCCTACCGATAGGAGGCCGTTGGCGAGCCGACAGACCTCTTCGAGCAGCTCCCGGTAGGTGAGGGCCCGTATATCGCCCGGCTCCCCCTCCCAGTGGTAGGCGACCTTCTCACCGCCCCCCGCCTCCACGTGCCGATCCAGGCAGTTGAAGGAGGCGTTCAGGGTGCCTCCAACGAACCACTTCACGAATGGGGGCGTCCACTCCATCACGGCGTCCCAACGGCGGGTCCAGTCGAGATGCTCCGCCTGCTCGGCCCAGAACGACTCCGGGTCTCGAGCGGCGCGCTCGTAGACGGCCGGGTCCGCGGCGACGGCCTGCTCTGCGAAGATCGGAGGCGGCGGGAACACTCTTCTCTCCTCGAGCAGCGCCTCGATGTGCTGCTCAGCCTCGCTC
>JALZDC010000057.1 GCA_030862755.1 Actinomycetota bacterium | reverse complement strand
CCGGATCGCCGTCCGGCGATCCGGCTCGACGACGTAGCGTCCGCCGGCTTCGGCTGCTCCCCGTTCGACCTCGGCGATGATGTCGTGCGGGTCCTCGGAGCGTGGGTTGTCGGTGGTGATGACCGTGAGATCAGCTCCCTCCGTTGCCGCAGCTCCCATCGGGAACCGCTTCGCGCGGTCACGGTCACCACCGCAACCGAAGACGACGATCACCCGGCCCGTCGCCAACGGGCGTGCCGCGGCAAGCACGGTTCGGATGCTATCCGGCGTGTGGGCGTAATCCACCACCACCAGGAAATCCTGGCCGCCGTCGACCGGCTCCATGCGACCGGGGACGTGGCCGGCGCTCGCGAGCCCCTCGATCGCGGCGTCCGCGTCCACCCCGACCACCCGGGAGGATGCGATCGCCGCGAGGCAGTTGGACACGTTGAACTCGCCCCGGAGCCGGCTCGTCACCTCCCGGCCGTCCACCCGGAACACGAGCCCGTCCACCCGGCTGCGAACCCCCTCGGCGCGAACGTCGGCTGCCGGGTCGAGACCGAACGTGGTGACGGGCACCGCGACGTCCAGGAGACGTCGGCCCCAGGCATCGTCGAGATTGAGCACCGCGTGCCTCGTTCGATCCTCGGCGAAAAGCGTGGCCTTCGCCTCGAAGTACGACTCCATCGAGCCGTGATGATCGAGGTGATCCTGGGACAGGTTGGTGAACACCGAGGCGTCGAAGACGACACCGCCTACACGGCCCTGGTCGAGGGCATGCGACGAGACCTCCATGGCGACCGTCGTGACGCCCGCATCTCGCATCCGCCCGAGCAGCCGGTGCAGGTCGGGCGCCTCCGGGGTGGTCCGCGCGAGCGGCACCGGCTCTCCCGCCACGTGAGCGCCGAGCGTTCCGATCGCGCCGGTCCGATTCCCCGCAGCACGGAACATCGCGTCGAGCAGATGCACGATCGTGGTCTTGCCGTTCGTCCCGGTGACCCCGACGATCCTCAACGAGCGAGCCGGGTCGCCGAGCACGGTGGCCGACATCGGTCCCATCGCCAGTCGCGTGGACGGCACCAGGATCTGCGGCGTGTCGAGATCGAGCCAACGCTCGACGACGAGGGCTGTCGCGCCCGAGCGCACCGCTTGCTGCGCGAAGTCGTGCCCGTCGGCGTTCGCGCCCGGCACACAGAAGAAGAGCGTGCCCCGAACGACCTGACGCGAGTCGAACGCGACCTCACCGATCGGGATTCCTGCGTCACCGCGGATCTCCGCGCCGGGCACGACGGCGACGGCCGCCGACAGCGGCACCTGGGGAAGACGTCTCACCGCCGCCAGCGTACCGGGGGCGGCCCCGTTGCCCCTGCAGGGTCAGAGGTCGGACGCGAAGGGCGGCAGCCGGACGGGGGGCGCGGCGGGGATCGCCAGGCGCTGGATCACGTGGCGAGCGATCTCGGAGAACACGGGTGCAGCCGCGACCCCTCCGTACACGGTGCGGGGCTCATCGATCGACACCACGATCACGACACGGGGATCGGACGCGGGCAGGAAGCCGGCGAAAGATGCCATGTACCGCCGGACGTAGCGCCCGTCAACGAGCTTCCGAGCCGTGCCCGTCTTCCCTGCCACCTGGTAGCCGGGGATCTGGGCCGCGCCCCCGGTGCCCGTCTCCACCACGGACGCGAGCATCCGCGTGAGCATCGTCGCCGTGTCCTCCGACAGGACCCGGCGGGACTCTCCGAAGGGTGCCTCCTGGAACCGTCCGTCCGGCCCGGACGTCCCTCGCACGAGACGGGGCTGCACCCACATCCCGTCGTTGGCCACCGTGGCGTACACCGCGGCCATCTGGAGCGGTGTCATCGAGATGCCCTGGCCGTAGGCGACCGTGGCCCGGGTGATGTCGGTCCAGCTGGGGAGCTCGGGAACCACACCGCCCGCCTCACCCGGGAACCCGACCCCCGTCGGTTCGCCGTAACCGAACCGAGCGAGAACCGAGGCGAGCTCCTCGCCGCCGAGCCGTGCGGCCACCATCGCTGACCCGATGTTGCTGGACTGCGCGACGATGTCGCCCAGCGTCATGTCCTGGACCGGGTGCGGGTGGGAGTCGTTCACGGTGTAACCCCCGACCTGCATCCACGACGGTACGCGGAAGACCTCATGGGGGCCGATGGTCCCGCTCTCGAGCGCCGCCGCCGCCGTCACGACCTTGTTCACAGACCCGGGCTCGAACATGTCGGTGACGGCGCGGTTGCGGACGGCACCCCGTTTCGCTTGCTCGAAGTCGTTGGGATCGAACCACGGATAGCTGGCCATGGCGAAGACGTCTCCGGTACGCGCGTCCATCACGACGATCGTGCCGCCCCTGGCGTGGTTCTCCTTCACGGCGCGGCGCAGCGCCTCTTGCGCGAGGTACTGCACCTCTCGATCGAGGGTGGTCACGAGCTCCCGCCCGGGGATCGCCGGTTTCACGATCTCCATGCCGTTCGCGATCGGCAGGCCGTCGGCCGACAGCTCGACCGTGCGTCTGCCCGGCGTGCCGGCCAGGATCTCCTCGTACTCGAACTCGAGGCCCGCCAGCCCGGTCGCATCGACGCCGACGAAACCGAGGACCTGCGGTGCGAGCGGACCCGCCGGGTAGTAGCGCTTCGGAACCTCCAGGAACCCGATCCCCGGGAGACCGAGCGCCTCGAGTCGATCCGCGACGCCGACGTCGATGTGGCGACCGAGATAGACGAAGGTGGAACCCGGGGTCCGGAGCCGCCGCTCGACGTCTCGTGGACGCAGGTCCAGGACACGCGCGATCTTCGCGGCCTCACCGACCGGATCGGTCACGTAGCGAGGATCCGCGTAGACGTCTCGTGCCTCCAGGGTGATGGCGAGCGGCACCCCGGTGCGATCGACGATCGCGCCTCGTTCCGCCGGGAGATCGGTCGGATGGACGCGCTGTCGGAGTCCCTGGGCCGCGAGGGCCCGATGGCCGCCCACCTGGAGGACGACGAGTCGGCCGAGCACGCCCACCAGGGCCAGCACCATCACGCCCAGCAGCGCCACGAGTCGGCGCGCTGGCGGCCGTCTCACCCCTCGACCTCGGCGGTCGATGAGGTCGAGTCGGATGCGCCGGAGACCTGCAGGATCACCACGTCGCCGGCTGCCGGGCTCACGAGCCCTCGGGCGCGAGCCCACGTCCCGATGCGCGACGGCGAGGACAGCCTCGCGACGTCGTTCACGAGCGACCGGCGCTCATCGGCGAGCAGCCGGACCCGCTCCGTCGCGTAACGGGTCCGGTACGCAGCGTCGACCCGCATCGCGTTCAGCGAGACGAGGCCCACCACCATCCCGGACACCACCACCGCGGTGAGGACCCAAAAGGCGGAGTGATGCCCGCGACGCGCCCGCCGGTGGGGAAGGGAAGGAT
>JALZDC010000024.1 GCA_030862755.1 Actinomycetota bacterium | reverse complement strand
GCCCGGGACCGAACGTGAAGGGGGGCGCTGGATGGTGTCCAGACGACGTCAGCGACGGGCACGATCCCCATGGCCGAGAGGAGCTCCCCGTCCGTGTCCGTGTTCGTCGAGCCCTCGCGCACCTTCCCCGAACGCGAGAACCCGCACGGACGCGGCCGAGGATGTCCCGACGCCTCCGGCGGAAACCGAGGTCTCGGCGGCGAGGCCCGTGCGCTTCCGACCGGACCTCTCCGCTCCGTCCACCATCCAGACCCCCACATCGACGGACCGACCGTTCGATGACGACGTCACACGCGGAAACCGAGAGTTCCTCTGAGCCGCGCTCCGATCGTCACCCATCTGTCGTCGCACTCCTCGAGGACCGACCGGCGGAGCCGGACCGGGGCCTCTTCGCGTGTGTGGAAAACGCACGCTAACAAACCCTCAACTCTCGATGCAACCTTGAGCGCCGAACGTCCGTTCGAGTCAACCAAGTCCGGGGAACAGGGTAACCGCGTTGCGCGAGGTGGCCTCCGCGACGACGCGCGGGTCGACGTCGCGCACCCGCGCGACCTCGGCGATCGCGAACACGACGTTCGCCGGTTCGTTGGCGTCGCCCCGAAGGGTCTGCGGAGCGAGGAAAGGGGAGTCGGTCTCGACGAGGAGCCGGTCGATATCCACCGTGCGCGCCGCTTGGCGCAGATGCTCGTTCTTGGGATAGGTCACGTTGCCCGCGAAGCTGATCCAGTAGCCCCTCTCGGCACACTCCCGCGCGATCGTCGCATCGCCGCTGAAGCAGTGGATCACGACGCGTTCGGCCGAACCCTCATCCAAGACTCGAAGGGCATCGGGCCACGCGTCCCTGACGTGGACCACCATCGGCTTCCCCGACTCGTTGGAGAGCGCGATGTGCGCCTTCAGCGCCCGGACCTGTTCTTCAACAGGCGAACGCATCCGGTAGAAGTCCAGGCCGCACTCCCCGACCGCGACCACCCGGGGGTCGTGGAGCAGTTCTTCGATCCTGGCGCCCGCGGCCGCATCGAACAGCTGCGCATCATGGGGATGCATCCCCGCCGTGGCGAAGATCCCGGCGATGGAATCGGCCATCTCGAGCGACCAGGCCGACGTTGCGGGGTCGACGCCGACGCAGATCAGCCGCTCGACGCCCGCTCGTCTCGCGGCCTCGACCACGAGTGAAGGTTCTCGGTCCACGAGGAAGAGGTGGCAGTGGGTATCCACCACCCCGCTCTGCACCGGGAGTTCAGGGTTCGGCCGGCCCATGGGCGGGCGATGATAGGCGGTCTCAACTTCCGGTGCATCCGAGGGGATTCACGTGAAACATCAGCTCACTGAACCATCCGGGCCGGCCGGCCAGTCCTCCGCGTCGACCCGCGGGAAGAGGGCCTCACCCTTGGTGGTCTCCGTCCCCGGCGCGATCCGGCCCCACGTGCCCGCGTCGGCCAGCCTCTGCGACTCGAGGGTTTGTGCGATCCCGAGCTGCTCCCAGAGACGGCCGGCGCCGCTCGGCATGACGCAGGAGATCAGGATCGCGAGGGCCCTCAGGGTCTCCACGGAGGCGTAGAGGATCGAGCCGAGCTCGCCCCGGCCGGCCGGGTCCTTCGCAAGGGTCCAGGGAGACCGTTCCACCATGTAGCGGTTGGCGCGCACGACCACGTCGTAGACGGCGCCGAGTGCGGCGGTCGGTCGCACGGCGAGCATCTCCTCGTCGTACCGGCCGACCGCGTCGGCGATCACCTGGGGGAGATCTGACTCCGCACCCTCGACCGTGGGCTCCGGAACCTTCCCGTCGAAGTAGGAGCGGAGCATCGCCAACACCCGCGACGCCAGGTTGCCGATGCCGTTCGCGAGCTCCGCGTTGTGGCGGTCCACCATGGACTCGAGGGAGAACGATCCGTCCTGTCCGAAGTTCACCTCCCGAAGGAAGTACCAGCGGTAGGAGTCGACACCGAACCGGTCCAGGAGCTCGAAGGGGTGGATGCCCGTGGCGTTCGTCTTCGACATCTTCTTCCCGCCGACCGTGAGGAATCCGTGGGCCCAAACCTGGACGGGCAACTCGATGTCCGCCGCCATGAGCATCGCCGGCCAGTAGATCGCGTGCTGTCGAAGGATGTCCTTTCCGATCATGTGGATGTCGGCCGGCCATACCCGCTTGAAGCGCTCGTCGTTCGCCCCGTAGCCGGCGGCCGTGATGTAGTTCGTGAGGGCGTCGAACCAGACGTAGGTGACGTGTTCCGGATCCCACGGCAAGGGGATCCCCCAGTCGAAATTCGTGCGGCTGATCGAGAAGTCCTGTAAGCCCCCCCGGATCAGCGAGAGGACCTCGTTCCGCCTCGTCTCGGGCTCGATAGCGGACGGATCCCGTTCGTAGTGGTCCAGGAGGCGGTCACTGTAGGCCGAGAGTCGGAAGAAGTAGTTCTGCTCCTTCATCAGCTCGACCGGGCGCTCGTGGATGGGGCAGAGACGCCCTTCCGGGAGATCGGTTTCGACGTAGTAGAGCTCGCAGGACACGCAGTAGAGGCCCTCGTACGTGTCAAGGTAGATGTCGTCTCGCCCGTTCCGGTGAACTTCGTCAAGTAACTTGACGACCACGGCCGTGTGACGCGGCTCGGTCGTGCGGATGTAGTCATCG
>JALZDC010000016.1 GCA_030862755.1 Actinomycetota bacterium | reverse complement strand
ACCCGGGACCGCGACGGGCGAGGCGGCCGCCGCCCGCGCGACCGCTCGGACCGGCACGGTGGCTCAGCCACGGTCGAAGTCGAAGCGACGGAAGCCGCCGGCCAAACGCAAGCGGAGGTGAGGTCGTGGAGCTCGAGCAGATCAAGGCGCTGATCCGGGACGTCCCCGACTTTCCCGAGCCCGGCATCGTCTTCAAGGACATCACGCCGGTACTCGCGCATGCCGACGCGATGTCGACGATCATCGACCTGATCGTTGTGCATTTCGGGCGGGGGACCGTCGACAAGGTCGTGGGGATCGAGGCCCGCGGGTTCATCCTCGCGGCACCCGTGGCGTACCACTTCAACGCGGGCTTCGTCCCGATCCGCAAGGAGGGCAAGCTGCCATGGGAAACCGTCTCGGAGGAATACGAGCTGGAGTACGGCACCGCGACGATCGAGCTGCACAAGGACTCCATCGAGCCGGGAGAGCGGGTCCTCATCGTTGACGACGTGCTGGCGACGGGAGGGACGGCGAAGGCCGCCGCATCGCTCGTCGAGCGGAGAGGCGGCGTGATCCGCGGGATCGCGTGCCTGATCGAGCTCGAGTTCCTGAAAGGCCGCGACAAGCTGCCCGACTACGAGCTCCACTCGTTCATCCACTACTGAGTCGGATGACGGTGTCCCCTACACTTTCGCGTGGGAGGCGAGCGTGGACACCACCGGGCGTGACGTGCGGATCGATCAGGAGCCGCAGCCGGACGCGCCCGAACGGGGCCGGAGGCTCCCGGGGATCCCCCGGCCCCGCCTCAGGCGCACCGATGCCGGCCCCCCGGGCCTGATCGCCCCGGTCCTGAAGAAGGTCCGTTCCTACAACCCCAAGGCGGATACGAAGCTCCTCGAACGCGCCTACCGCTTCGCGGAGGAAGCGCATGAAGGCCAGCACCGTCTCTCGGGTGAGCCCTACGTCGAGCACCCCGTGGCGGTCACCGGGATCCTCGCCGACCTACGCCTCGACACCACGACCCTGACGGCCGCCCTCCTGCACGACACCGTGGAGGACACGGCGGTAGGCCTCGGGGAGATCGAGCACGGGTTCGGCAACGAGGTCGCCCGGATCGTCGACGGGCTGACCAAGCTCGACAGGTTGGAGTTCCGGAGCGGGGAGCTCGCACAGGCCGAGAACGTGCGCAAGATGATCGTCGCGATGGCAGGCGACATCCGGGTCCTGCTCGTCAAGCTCGCCGACCGTCTCCACAACATGCGAACGCTCGCACCGCTCTCCGAACAGCGCCAGCGCAAGATCGCCAGCGAGACCCTCGAGATCCACGCGCCGCTCGCCGATCGTCTCGGCGTTCAGGAGCTCAAGTGGGAGCTCGAGGACCTCGCGTTCAAGACGCTCAACCCCGGCCCCTACCGTGAGATCGCCAACCTCGTCGAGACGCGCAGAGGCGAGCGGCAGCAACTCCTCGAAGAGGTGAAGGAAGCCCTGCGGGGGAAGCTGAAGGAGCTCGGCGTGAAGGCGGACGTCGAGGGCCGCCCGAAGCACCTCTACTCGATCTACGAGAAGATGGTGATCCGCGGCAAGGAGTTCAACGAGATCCACGATCTCGTGGGTCTCCGCGTCCTCGTTCCCTCGCTTCGCGACTGCTACGGCGCGCTCGGCGCGGTCCACGCCCTGTGGAAGCCGGTCCCCGGCCGATTCAAGGACTACGTCGCGATGCCCAAGTCGAACATGTACCAGTCGCTGCACACCACGGTCGTGGGTCCGAAAGGTGTCCCCTTGGAGATCCAGATCCGCACCCAGGACATGCACCGAACCGCGCGGTTCGGGATCGCCGCCCACTGGCGCTACAAGGAGGGTGGCAGGTCCTCGAAGGAAGCACAGGACATGGCGTGGCTGGGCCACATGATGGACTGGCTGAAGGAGATGGCCGATCCACAGGAGTTCATGGAGGGACTGCGGATCGACCTGTCCGGAGGGCGGGTCTTCTGCTTCACTCCGAAGGGCGACGTGCAGAACCTGCCCCAGGGCGCAACACCGGTGGATTTCTCCTACTCGATCCACACCGAGGTCGGGCACCGCACGGTCGGGGCCAAGGTCAACGGGAAGCTCGTTCCCCTCGACTACGAGCTCCGCACCGGCGACACGGTCGAGATCCTCACGTCGAAGGCGCAGGGCGAAGGACCCAGCCAGGACTGGCTGCAGTTCGTGAAGACGCCCCGGGCGCGAACGAAGATCCGCCAGTGGTTCAGCCGCGGCCGGCGCGAGGACGCGATGGAGCAGGGACGCGACGCCGTGAAGGCCTTCGTCCGCAAGCAAGACCAGGCGTTCAAGCGACTAGCGACGGAAGGAGCGCTCGCGCGCGTGGCCGAGGACCTGAAGTACGCGGACCTCGAGGCACTCTACGTCGCGGTCGGTGAGGGCCACGTGTCGCCGCAGTCGATCGTCGCGCGGATGTCGCGCCTGGTCTCCGGGACCCCCGACGAAGACGTCACCGAGGTGCCGCTCGCCCGCCCCGTGAAGATCGGGAAGCCCGACATCTCCAAGGGGGTCGTCGTGAAGGGCCTGGGGGACGTCTGGGTGAAGCTCGGGCGTTGCTGCACGCCGGTGCCGGGTGATGCGATCGTCGGGTTCGTCTCCCGTGGGCAGGGGGTCTCGGTGCACCGGGACACCTGTCCGAACCTGAGAACCCTCCAACGGCGTGAGCCCGAGCGGATCATCGAGGTGGACTGGGCCGAGGGCAAGCCGACGTCGTTCTCGGTCGCGATCCAGGTGGAGGCGCTCGACCGGACGCGGCTGCTCTCGGACGTGGCGACGGTCCTCTCGGACAGCCATGTGAACATCCTGGCCGCGACGTCGAGCACCGGGCGGGACCGGATCACGCGGTTGCGTTTCACGTTCGAGATGGCCGACGTGGCGCATCTGTCCTCGCTCCTGGCCGCGGTCAAACGTGTGGAGAGCGTGTACGACGCCTACCGCGTCGTCCCCAGCTAGCGGCCGATGCGGATCGTCCTGCAGCGGGTCCTGCGGGCATCGGTCACGGTGGACGGTCAGCGCGTCTCGCACATCGGGCGCGGGTACCTGCTCCTGGTCGGCGTGGGACGCGGCGACCCGCCCGACGAGCCCGAGCGTCTGGCGCAGAAGGTCGTCGATCTGCGGCTGTTCGCCGATCACGAAGGCAAGACCAACCTGCCGCTCGCCGGTGTCGACGGAGAGATCCTCGTGGTCTCGCAGTTCACGCTCTACGCGGATCTCCGGAAGGGTCGGCGCCCGTCATGGGGCGATGTGGAGGATCCGGAGATCGCCGCCGAACGCGTCGAGGCGCTGGCCGAGGCGCTGGAGGCGCACGGCGCGCGCGTGGAGCGCGGGATGTTCGGCGCGGTGATGGAAGTCGAGCTGCTGAACGACGGCCCGTTCACGCTGGTGCTCGAAGGGTCGTCACTCAGGCCGACGTAGGGCGTCCGGTTCGCTTACTGGGATCGATGGCGCAGGCCTGTTCACCGAGCCGCCGTCCGAGCGTGTCCCGGTGACGCGCCACCCACCGGTAGAGCCGGTCGGTCGAACGGGGGAACGTCTCCGCGAGGAACGCGATGGGAGCTCCGGCGGGCAGGAGCCGGGCCATCGGTCCGGTCGCGGCGCCGCCCGAGTACCTGCGTCCTTCGGGCGTGACGAGGTGCCACGACGCCAGGCGGTCTTGGGC
>JALZDC010000011.1 GCA_030862755.1 Actinomycetota bacterium | reverse complement strand
CCGCAGCTCTCGCCCTCGCCCTGGCGGCAGTGCCCGTCCCCGATCGAGAAGAGCGCTCCCTCGACGTTGACCCCGAGGTAGCACGTGACGCCGGCGCGCATCTCGGGCGTGTCCATGTTGCCGCCGTGCGAGTCCGGGACGAGGGCGGAACGGGCCTCCAGGTACGGTGGCGCGACCCCCACGGTCCCGTGCATCGGTTCGATCGGCAGGTCGATCGCCTGGTCCCCGTTCCTCGCTTCGTAGCGCACCGTGTTCCGATCCCGGTCGACCTCGTAGCGCCACACGAGTTCCGCCAGGGGATCTTGCAGGGTGACGGTCCTCGTCGTGGAGGTGAGGGCACCGAAGAGCGGAACCGTCGTGGAGACGCCCCAGTCCCGCGCCGGCTCGATCGATACGAAGTGCAGGGCAAGGGTGTCGCCCGGCTCCGCCCCGTCCACGAAGAACGGCCCAGTCTGCGGGTTCAGGAACGGGAAGACGATCTCCCGGGACGGGAGGGTCTCCCGTCCCGTGATCCTTCCGCAGAAGCAGTCGTCGGTCCAGAGCTCGAGCACGTCACCGGGTCGGACCTTCATCACCGGTTCTACGCCTCCGAACGTCCACGCGTAGTCGGAGGGCTCGGGTCGGAAGGTGATCACGGAGAGGTCGGCCATCATCGGCTCCTTCGTGCGCCGGGTCCGCGGGAGAGGAACCGAATCCTACGCCTCTCGGCGGCCCCACGCCGTCGCGGTTCGGACGCGCCTCCCGCCGACGACCGCGCGGCCCTCACCGGTGAGTATGCGATCTGCACACCGCCGGGCTCCATGCCTGTAGCGTCGCGATCTAAGGTCGTTCCCTGCGCCGACGGTAGCCTAGGCGCGATGTCAACGGCCGAGAGCGGTGGGGTGGAGTGCGCATGACGCGGGCTCCGATCGACAGCAGTCGGACGCACGTGCTGCCCCTTGAGCTGGGGCGGGCCATGCCGGTCGTCGCTCGCGGCGAGGGCGTCTGGATCGAGGACACCGAGGGGCGCCGGTACCTGGACGCGATGAGCGGAGGCTCGATGGCCGCGACCCTGGGGCACGGCCGCCGCGACATCGTCGCGGCCGCTCGGGCCCAGGCCGAGGGGCTCGCCTACGTGCACAACGAGCGTCTGACGAATCCACCCCAGGAGCGGCTCGCCGAGGAGCTCGTCGGCCTGGCGCCCGACGGGTTCACGCGCGCCCGCTTCACGGTGAGCGGGTCCGACGCCAACGAGATGGCGATCCAGATCGCCCGCAGCTACCACGTCGAGCGAGGCGAACCCGAACGATGGCAGGTGATCTCGCCGGCTCAGGCCTACCACGGCCCGACGATGGAGACCCTCGCGCTGACCGGTCGTCCGGGGATGCACGGGCCGTTCGTACCGTACTTGCCTCAACACCTGCACATCCCACCGAGCACCTGGCGCTTCGACCCCTCCGGCGAGTCGGCCCTCGAGGCGCTCGACCATGCGATCGAGGAGGCCGGTCCGGGCAATGTCTCCTCGTTCTTCTGCGAGCCGATCAGCGGCGCCGCCCTCCCCGCGTACACGCCGCCCCGACGCTTCTGGGAAGGGCTCGCCGAGCGGCGCGATCGCCACGGTTTCCTCGTGTGCTTCGACGAGGTTGTCACCGGCGTCGGGCGCACGGGCGAGTGGTTCGCGGGCGCGACGACCGCGTGCGCTCCCGACATCATCGCCACGGCCAAGGGGCTCGGAGCTGGATACGCGGCGATCGGGGGGGTGCTCGTCCGTGAGCACGTTTACGAGGCGTTCGCTCGAGGCTCGGGTCGCTTCACGCTCGGCCACACGTGGGACGGGGCGCCGCTCGCCTGCGCCGTGGGCCTCGCGGTCCTAGAAGCTGTGCGGTCGGAAGGGCTGATCCAGCGGGTCCGTCACCGCGGCGCCAAGCTCCGCGAGGAGCTCGCCGACGCCCTCTCCGGTATCCCGCTGGTCCGCGAGGTCAGGGGCCACGGATATCTCCTCGGGGTCTCGTTCGTGGATCCGCGCGACGGCGAGTCGTTCCTCCCACGCGACCTTCGCGTCGGCGGAAGGATCGACGCCGCCGCGTTCGATCGAGGGCTGATCGTTCTGTCGACGCAGCCGACGCGCGACGGATACGCGGGGGATCAGACGTTGTTCGCACCCGCGTTCACCGCGACCGACGAGGAGCTGGGCGAGATGGTCGCCCGATTCAGCGACGTCGTCCGCCATGTCGCGAAGGACGTGGAACCGGAACTGACCCGCTCCGAGCCGATCACCTCGACACCGATCGGAGGTCCTCGATGAGTCGAACCGAGCACGAGGCCGCCCCCTTGCGGGCGTTGATCCTCCAGCACGAGGACCCGACGCCCCCGGGGCACGTCGCCGAGTGGCTCGCGGGCCACGACGCCAGCGTGGAGACGTTCCGGATCGACCTCGACGACCGCGAGGTCGATCCCACGGGCTACGACCTGATCGTCTCTCTCGGCTCGGAGTTCGCCGCGTTCGACGACTCGAAGTCGTTCGTGCCTCGGGAGGCTCGGCTCATGCGGGCCGCGACCGACGCCGACGTGCCCGTGCTCGGCCTGTGCTTCGGTGGGCAGATGCTTGCTCGGTCACTCGGTGGCGAGGTGTTCCGCGGCGAGGAGTCCGAGATCGGCTGGCTTAAGGTCAGGAGCCGAGATCCCGAGCTGGTGCCCGACGGTCCATGGTTCCAGTGGCACTTCGATTCGTTCACCGTGCCGCCGGGCGCCACCCTGATCGCGGAATCCGACGTCGGCCCGCAGGCGTTCGTCGCCGGCCGGAGCCTCGGCCTCCAGTTCCATCCCGAGGTCACCACGGACATCATGGACGACTGGGTTCGCGAGTACCGCCACGAGCTGGACGCGGATGGAGTGGACCCGGATGCGCTCCTCGAGGAGACCAAGCGGCGAGCGACCGAGAGCCGGCGGATGGCGTGGCAGCTCCTCGAGCGCTACCTGAGCGATGTCGCCCACCTTCGCGCGGGCGAGGCATCGGGAGATGCAGACGAAGGCGCGGAGCCCCGGTCCGACCGGCGGGCGGGCTGACGGCCGCGGACGGCGGAGGGGGCATGGCGGGCGGCGCGATCGGATCCGAACTGACGAGCGTGTTCCCGCGGTTCCTCGATGTCGCCTATCCGAGTGTCCAGCGCGGAGACGGGATCTGGCTCACCACGACAGACGAACGCCGGGTCCTGGACGCCTGCTCGGGTGGCGCGATGGTCGCATGCCTCGGCTACGGCGTGCCGGAGATCGTCGAAGCCGCCGTCGAACAGGCCGAACGTATCTCCTACTTCTACAACCACCATTTCACGAGCGAACCGCAGGAGCGCCTGGCGGACCGCCTGCTTGAGGTCGTGGCACCCAGGATG
Source organism: Actinomycetota bacterium (assembly GCA_030862755.1). Taxonomy (GTDB): domain Bacteria; phylum Actinomycetota; class UBA4738; order UBA4738; family HRBIN12; genus JAJNBA01. Next base: position 154 of record JALZDC010000011.1, on the reverse strand, counting down.
GCACGGGTGCGCCTGGTCTCCGGCGGCTCGGAGGCGAACGAGACGGCGCTGCAGCTCGCCCGCCTGTACCACGTCGAACGCGGGGACACCGAGCGCTGGCGGGTGATCTCCCAGGCGCAGGCATACCACGGCTCGACGATGGGCACGCTCGCCC
>JALZDC010000452.1 GCA_030862755.1 Actinomycetota bacterium | reverse complement strand
GATCGCTGAGATCGGGCTTGCCCAGGCGAGCCACCAGCTCGCGGAACGTCGGATCGTCCAGCACCTCGCGGGCCTCGGCGCATCCGTCGAGACCCGGCGCGCGGGTCACGTCGATGTAGGTCTCGTTCCAGAAGAGCCGGCTGGCCGGCGAATAAGGACTCGGCTCGACCATGGGCTCGTCGAGGAACTGCGCGAACAACGGGAGCGTGGCGGTCACGGACCCACCGAGATCGTCGATCCACCGCCGGAAATCCGCGAGCTCGGAGAAGCTTCCGACGCCCCAGTCGTCCTGGCCGCGGAGCGCGTAGAGGGGTGCGAACACCCCCCACCACCGGCCAGCGGGCTGCGGGCACCTCTGGGGCGCCGAGAGCACGAGGGCTCGGACCAGCCCCTCGGCGGTGTTCACGCACAGGTCGTGTCTCCCGGCCGGGAGCCGCCGGCCGAGCGCGAGCCGCGCCGGCGCGAAACCGGCTTCCGGCAGAGCGTCGAACCGCGGAGTCACCTCTTCCCACTCGCTCGGAACCTCGCCTTCGCGAGTGATCGCGAGATGTACGTCCTGCCCGGCTCGCGAGGTCGGGACGCGCACCTCGACCTCGGAAAGCCATCCGTTCCACGCGACGATCACGGGTTCGAGCGGCCGGCGGGCGAGCTCCTCCTTCCGAGCCTGCAAGGCCTCGGTCGCGTCGCGGAGCGACGCGATCGGCGCCCCCATAGCCTGGAGCGCGGCGATCGTGCTGTCGACGCCGGCCCGTACGCGCTTGCCGAAGACGTTGGAGTAGGTCTCCTGCACGCCGTAGAGGCGCGCCAGTTCCCGCAGCGCACGCCGTTCCTCGCTCACGGGCCCTCGTCCAGCAGGTCGAGCACGCCGCGGACGGGCACGGGAAGCCAGTCGGGGCGGTTGTCGAGCTCATAGGCGATCTCGTAGACGGCCTTGTCGAGCAACAGCGCATGCAGCATCCGGCGTGTCTCTTCTTCGGTGTGAGGCAGCAGAGGGCTGTCGCCCGCCACCTCGAAGTAGTGGTCCAAGAATGTGGCCGAGACCCAGTGGCTCCAGGACTGTGCCCAGTAGGCCAGCGAGGCCCTCTCATCGGGGGAGAGGTCCTCGACCCATGGCGACCGCATCGCGGTGCGGGTGGCGTAGTCGAAGGATCGGATCATGCCGGCCACGTCTCGGAGCGGCGAACGCTTGATCCTTCGCTCGCTGAGCGGCCTCGCAGGTTCGCCTTCGAAGTCGATGATGATGAAGTCCCGACCCGTCCAGAGGACCTGGCCGAGGTGATAGTCGCCGTGGACCCGGATCCGCTGCCCGCTGATCTTCTCGCCGGTGACGACCGCGAAGCGAGCGAAGAGCTCGTCCTGGCGTGCGAGTAGCTCTTCCACCTCGGGTCCGACCTCGTGCACGCCCAAGCGGCGAAGCGTGGTCACCGCCTGCGAGCGCATCGACTGGTACAGCGAGCGCTGGTACATGCGCGTGATCGGCTCGGGCGCGAACGCGGGGTCGTCCGGGCGCGAACCGAGTGCGAGGTGGAGCTGCGCCGTCCGGCGGCCGAGGAGCCAGGCCGAACCCAGGAAGGGCCCGATCAGGTCGTAGGTGAGCAGCGACGGGAGCTCGCCGACCATGTCCATCAGGGAACGCTCGACGCGGGGGATCGGCTGATCGGCTGGAAGGGCGAGCGCCCGCTCGAACGACTCCTGGATCGCATCGAGCGAGTAGGCCCAGGCGTCGCCCTCGTTCTGCACGTATCCCTGAAGGATCGCGATCGTCGATCCGCCCCCTCCATCCGGAAGCTCGATCGCGCCGGCGGTCGGCGCGGAGTGGCGGAAGACGGTGCGATCGGTCAGGAACCGCCCCACCTCCAGCTCCGGGTTGATGCCCTCCTCGATGCGGCGGAAGAGCTTCAGCACCAGCCTGTCACCGAAGGTCATCGAGGTGTTGCTCTGATCACCCCACGTGAACTGTGGATCGAGGGCGCTCTGGCCGCGGAGCCGCACGAACCCCTCGGCCCGGGTACCGACGAGACGGTGGCGCTGGCCGCGCGCCACCCGTCTCCGTTCGATCATCTCGAGGAGCGCGCTGGCGAGCGCCGTGTCCCTCAAACCGTCCACCAAGAGCCAGACGCCGTCCGGTGTTTCGACCCTGGCGACCACGTACTCGAGGCCGATGTCCTCGCCGTCTCGGGTGCCAGCGAGCGGGAGCGCGTAGGTGGAGGGCTCCCCTTCGGTGAAGGTGACGTCGACGAGGGTCACGAGGCCCTGCAAGCTGTCCCGCTCGGCGTCCGAGACGCGGATCGTGTCCCGGATCGACACCGTCGAGATCTTCCTTCCCTTCGCCCCGAACCATCGCTGTCGGACGAGGAATCGCGGCAACGATCGCTCGAGGGCGCTTCGCGCCGGCTCCGCCAGCACCGCGTCCCACGATCCCGCCGACGTGAGCGTGGGCACTGGCGAGGCTGCGATCTCTTCCTCCCGCTCGTCGGGTTGAAGCCGGAACCAGAAGTACCCGTACGGCCCGAGCGTCACGAAGTAGGGGAACTGTCCGATCCGGGGGAACTCGGTCGGGCCGAAGAGCTCGACGGGGATCTGACCGTCGAAACGAGAGAGATCCAGCTCTACGAACTGCGCACTCCGCGAGAGGTTCGCGACCACCAGGGTGCGGTCATCACCGAACGTGCGGAGGAAGGCGACCACCTTTCGATTCTCGGGATAAAGGAACTCGATGTCGCCGCGGGAGAGCGACGGCGAACGCCGTGCCGCCCCGATCAGCCTCCGCATCCACCACAGCAGCGAGGACGGGTTGTTCTGCTGTGCCTCGACGTTGATGGCCGAAGGATGGTGCTCTGGGTCGGCCACCAAAGGGAGGTAGAGGCGCTGGGGGTTGGCCGCGGAGAAGCCGGCGTTGCGGTCCTGGTTCCACTGCATCGGAGTTCGCACGCCGTTCCGATCGCCCAGGTAGATGTTGTCCCCCATGCCGATCTCGTCGCCGTAGTAGATGACGGGCGTGCCAGGGAGAGAGAACAGGAGCGCGTTCATCAGCTCGATCCGGCGCCGGTCGTTGCCGAGCAGCGGCGCCAGCCGCCGCCGGATCCCGAGGTTGACGCGCGCCTGGGGGTCCTCCGCGTAGACGCGGTACATGTAGTCGCGCTCCTCGTCGGTCACCATCTCGAGGGTCAGCTCGTCGTGGTTGCGCAGGAAGGTGGCCCATTGCGCGCTCTCTGGGATCGACGGTGTCTGGTTCAAGATGTCGATGAGAGGGAACCTGTCCTCCATACGGTTCGCCATGAACATCCGCGGCATCAACGGGAAGTGGAACGCCATGTGGCACCGGTCGCCGTCCCCGAAGTAGGCGACGGCGTCCTCCGGCCACTGATTCGCCTCGGCCAGGAGCATGCGGTCCTCGAACTTCCCATCGACGTGCCGGCGCAGATCGGAGAGGAACCCGAGTGTCTCGGGGAGGTTCTCGCAGTTCGTCCCCTCGCGTTCGAACAGGTAGGGAACGGCGTCGAGGCGCAGGCCGTCCACGCCGAGGGAGAGCCAGAAGCCCACGACATCGAACATCGCCTCGCGCACCCGTGGTTCCTCGAAGTTGAGGTCCGGCTGATGGGAGTAGAAGCGATGCCAGTAGTACTGCCCGGCCACGGCATCCCATGCCCAGTTCGATGATTCGAAGTCGCCGAAGATGACGCGAGCTTCGGGATAGCCCTCCGGCGTGTCCGCCCACACGTAGAAGTTCCGCTGCCACGAGCCGGGCTTGGCGGCGCGGGCGCGCTGGAACCACGGATGCTCCTCCGAGGTGTGGTTCATCACCACCTCGGTGATCACGCGCAGATCACGTCGGTGCGCCTCGCGCAGGAACGTCCGGAAGTCGCGCATCGAGCCGTAGGCGGGATGGATCTCCTTGTAGGCGGCGATGTCGTACCCGTCGTCGCGCAGCGGCGACGGGTAGAAGGGAAGCAGCCACACCGCCGTGGCGCCCAGGTCTCGGATGTGATCGAGCCGCCGGACGAGCCCGGCCAGGTCGCCGACCCCGTCGGCGTTGCTGTCCTGATACGCGCGGACGTGGAGCTCGTAGATCACGGCGTCCTGGTACCAGCGCGACGCGGCCGCCCCGAGCGCCGCCGAGCTCTCGGTCTGCCGTGTCATCTCCACGGGCGCCGTCACGGCACCCGTGCGGGCACGGGCCGTCACGGAGCGCGGCTCCCGGGGGGATCGATCAGGAGCACGTGTCCGGGCTGATGCCCGGGGTGAAGCTCCACGAAGTTGCGGGCCCCGGTCCACGTGAAGGACTCGCCCGTCAGGAGGTCGCGGGCCATGAACGGTGCGTCCCAGGCCATCCCAAGCTCCGGCATCCGCAGGTCCACCCATCCGGACTGCGGATGCACGGGATCGAGGTTGACGATGACCACGACCGGGTCGCTCCCGTCGGGGAGCGTCTTGCTGTAGGCGATCAGGTCGTCGTTGTCCGTCGGGTGGAACCGCAGCGTTCGGTCGTGCCGTAGGGCCGGGTGCTCGCGACGGATCAGGTTCGCGCGCGCCATCAGCTCCCGCATGCCGGTCGCCGCAGCCGCTCTCCGGAAGCGCAACTGGTACTTCTCCGAATCGCGATACTCCTCGGAGCCGGGTTCCCTCGGCTCGTGCTCCATGTGCTCGAACGCCGGCCCGTAGATCCCGTAGTTGGCGCCGAGCGTCGCCGCCAGCAGGAACCGCAGCCGGAAGGCCGGCGGGCCGCCAAGCTGCAGCTCTTCGGTGAGGATGTCGGGGGTGTTGGGCCAGAGGTTGGGTCTCAGGAAGTCACGGGCCGGTCCCTGCGTGAGCTCGGTCAGGTATTGGGTCAGCTCGTCCTTCGACCGCCGCCATGCGAAGTACGTGTAGGACTGGTCGAAGCCGATCTTTGCCAGACGTTCCATCACGCGCGGACGGGTGAACGCCTCCGACAGGAACAAGACGTCGGGATGGTCGCGCTTGACCTCCGCGAGCAGCCATCTCCAGAAGGCGAAGGGCTTCGTGTGCGGGTTGTCCACGCGGAAGATCGGCACCCCTTTCTCGACCCAGAACAGGACCACGTCGAGCAACGCCCGCCAGAGCCCGTCGCGATCCTTCGTCTCGAAGTCGAGAGGGTAGATGTCCTCGTACTTCTTCGGCGGGTTCTCCGCGAATCGGATCGTACCGTCGGCACGGTGCCGGAACCACTCGGGGTGCACCCGGACCCAGGGATGGTCGGGAGAGCATTGGAAGGCGAGATCGAGGGCGAGTTCCATCTCATATCGCTTCAGCTCAGCCAGCAGGTGCTCTAAGTCGTCGAAGCTGCCCAGCTCTGGGTGGATCGCCGTGTGCCCCCCGGCATCCGATCCGATCGCCCAGGGGCTCCCCGGATCGTCCGGACCGGCGGTCGCGGAGTTGTTCGAGCCCTTGCGCTTGGTCTCGCCGATCGGATGGATCGGCGGCAGGTACAGGACGTCGAAGCCGAGCTCGGCCAGCGCCGGGATCTGCCTGGTCACGCCCTTGAAGCCGCCGAACGAGCGCGGGAACAGCTCGTACCAGGCGCCGAAGCGCGCGAGCAGGCGGTCGACCTCGATCCGCAGGCAGGGCGCGTAGGTCGTCTCCTCGTGGCGCGGCTGGCAGCCCTCGACGGCCTGGTCGAGCTC
>JALZDC010000451.1 GCA_030862755.1 Actinomycetota bacterium | reverse complement strand
GCCGAGCCCCGACGATCGATCCTGGTGACCTATGACCAGTTCACCGAGCGTGCCGCGGGGCTGGGGCTCGGCCGCGGCCCCGGCGAGACCCTCGAGGAGTACCGGCGCAAGGTGATGGAGACCGGCTTCCTCTCGAATGGTCACCTCGATCGGCTGACGGGCCTGGCGACCGCGGCGGCCTACTCCCCGCACGAGCCGGACGGCGAGCAGGCCTCGGAGGCGGGTGCCGCCGCTGACACCGCGATCCGGGAGATCAGACGAGCCGTGGGGTCCCGCAGGTGGTTGGTCGGGCTGTACCGGCGTCGCTGAGCGTCGTCAGCGGACGGCGGAATGCGTCGTCGCGGTCTGCGCTGCAGCCGCTCGCAGGGCCCGCACGAACCGCTCCCTGTCGTCCTCGAACTGGCGGACCTTCGTCTCGACCCCCGTCGCGATGTCGTCGATCGCCACGAAGAACGCCATCTGCCCGTCCCGCAAGGCGTCCATCACCTCACCGTCGCGGCGGCAGATCTTGAAGATCGACTGTCCGTCGGTCACGAGCTTCACCTCGGACAGGTGCTTGGTAAGGCCGGCCTTCTTCGTCAGGAACTCCCACGACCGGCGGACCCGCTGCAGCGACATCCCGCCGTCCAGCAGCGACTTCACGACCCGGAGGGCAACGAGGTCACGGAACGAATAGAGCCGCGGCACCCCGGGGCGACCGCCCGTCCCCTGGACCGACGGCTCGACGAGTTCGATCTCGTCCCAGTAGCGGAGTTGGCGCGGCGAGCAACCCGTGAACTTGCAAGCTTGATGAGCGGTGAAACCCTCCATCCGGACGCGCGCCCTTTCGATGTGCACTACCGAGCCGAGCCATCCGGCGCGATCGCCACGGGCTCTCCTGGGAGACCCGCCCTCCGGCGACGACTCGCACCCAGGGGAAGGAATGCACGTTCTACACCCATCTATGAAGCGCTGGCAAGCCCAGTGGTCAGACGGTGTGATCCACGACGCGTTCGCGCGGGAGTGAACGCGCGCGCGTCGATCAATCCTCCGGAGGAGGACCCGGCGCCGGCCGACGGAGCCGTCCCGCGACGCGGGCGGCGATGCTGCCGAAGGTGCCCGGCGCCACGTTGTCGTCGCCGAGTCGACCCGCGTAGCGATACGCGAGGACGGCCGACAACGTCATCACGACGAAACCCGCAGCCGCGATCCACACGGAGAGGCCGACGAGCAAGAGCAGCACCAGCCCGAAGACGAACCCCGCGATCGCCATCTTCATCCGGGCCCAGGCGTGCGTGTGGAGGTCGGTGCGACTGACCTGCTCGACGAGCCTCGGATCTTCTTCCGAGAGACGCCGCTCGATCTCCTCGAGGATCTTCTGCTCGTTGTCGTTGAGGGGCATCGGACCTCCGGCCGTTGGAGCGACCCGTTCCCGGACGATTATAGAGAGGGCCCCCGACTGAAGGAACCTAGCGGCGACGGGTGCGGTCGAGGAGGCTCGCGGGCTTCGCCGAGCCGGGACCGAAACGGCGTTCGATGCGGTCGACGGTGCGCTCCACGTCGTCCCATCGTTCGCCGCGCAGGAGCGCCAATTGCTGGGCGCCCGCCGAGATCAACCCCCCCGCCTGGACGCCCAGCAGCCGGACCCGGCGCTTGGTCCCGGGAAGAGCTCGGTACAGCTCGGACGCGATCCGATGGAGGTCCGCACCGAGATCGGTAGGGTCGGTCTGCGTCCGCGAACGGGTCAGGGTCGTGAAGTTCGCGAGCCGGACCTTGAGTGTGACGGTCCTCGACCGGTAACCGTCTTCACGGAGACGAGCCGCCACCCGGCCCGACAGCGCCAGCAGCTCCCGCAGGATCTCGTCCTCGTCGTCCAGATCCCGATCGAACGTCTCCTCGTGGCCGATCGACTTCGGAGGTTCGTACGGGACGACCGGACGGTCGTCGAACCCGCGCGCCAGCCCGGCGAGATGGCTCGCTGCCGCCTCGCCGAGGAGACGCTCGAGGATCGTCACCGGTGTCCTGCCCAGATCGCCCACGGTCCGGATCGCCAAGCGCCCCAACATCTCCGCGGTCTTCTCCCCCACTCCCCAGAGCCTCCCCACGGGAAGCGGCTCCAGGAAGCTCGCGACCTCCCCCGCCGCCACGTGGAGCAGCCCGTCGGGCTTGCAGTGGTCGGAGGCGAGCTTCGCCACGAACTTGCTCGGTGCGACACCGACCGAGCAGGTCACCCCAACCTCGGATTCGACCTCGCGCCGGATCCTCCGCGCGATCTCGACCGGAGGACCGAACAGGAGCGTGGCGCCGGCCACGTCGAGGAAGGCCTCGTCCAGGGAGATCGGCTCCACCAGCGGGGTATGAGCTAGCAGGACCTCCCGGAAGCGGTTCGAGTGGACGCGATAGGCGTCGAAGTCGGGCGGCAGGAAGATCCCCTCCGGGCACAGCCGGCGCGCGCGGACCGATGGCATCGCGCTGTGGACCCCGTATCGCCTGGCCTCGTACGAGGCGCTGGTGACGACCCCGCGCGCGCCCGTCCCGCCCACGATCACCGGCTTCCCCCTCAGGGACGGATCCTTGAGCACCGCGACCGATGCGTAGAACGCGTCGAGATCGACGTGCAGGATCGGCTCAGGCGGCCTGGTGGTCGTGGACGCTCGCGGTGGGCTCACGAGGCCATCATCCCCGCTGAGGCCATCATCCCGCTGAGGTGTCACCCTGCAGACCCGGGGCTCGAGTGCCAGAGCCGCCTGTCCGGGCTCCGCGGCTGCACCGGCCCGGCCATCGCCTCGCGGAGCGACCCGTCGGCGCGCGCCCGGTGCAACGCCGTCAGGTCCCAGACGTCTTCAGCGACGACGCTCACCCCCTTCAGCCCGGTCCGGCGGACCTGTCCCCACACGGCCATCGCGAACGCGTGGAACACGGTCTTGGCGACCTTCGGCTGCACCGACTCGAACACCGTGACCTCGAGCGGACCGGTGCCGTCGTCGAGGGTGAGGAAGATGATCCGCTGGCCGCTGCGGATAGCCGGGGTCTGCGAGGAGACCTTCACGCCGGCCACCATCACCCACTCGTCGGCCCGGCAGCGCCAGACGTCTTCCGCGTGGGTCACGCCGAGGTCCCGGAACAGCGGCCCGTAGAAGCTCGCGATGTGCCGGGTGGCGTCGAGTCCCAGGACCTCGAGCTCGGCTCGGACGACCTCGGCGTCGGTGTAGTCCCGGAACGGGGATCGAGTCGAACGCCGGTCGGTCGCGATCGCCACGGATGGGAGCCGCAGCTGATCACCTTCACGCTCGGCATCCGTCGTGATCGCAGCGAACAGGTGCCCGCGGCGATTCGTCGGCTGCGGGAAGGCGTCGAAGGCGCCGGCGTGGGCGAGCGCCTCGACCACCGGTCGGGACACCGAGGTTCGCCGGAGGAGGTCCTCGACGCTCGTGAACGGCCGTTCGGCGCGGGCGATCAGGATCGAGCGGACCTCGGCGTCGGCGATCCCGTGCACGTCCTGCAGGGCGAGCCGGATGCCGTACTCCCCCGTGGCCGTCTCCTCGGCAACGTACTCGGGCTCGCTCGCGTTCACGTCGAGCGGCAGGATCGGCACGCCGTGGCGCCGGGCGTCGTCCAGCAACGCTCGTCGCGGGTACATCCCCGGGTCGTGCGTGAGGATCCCTGCCAGGAAGTGCGCCGGATAGTGCGCCTTCAACCAGGCGCTCCGGTAGGTGGGCACCGCGAACGCCGCCGCGTGAGCCTTGCAGAACCCGAACGAGGCGAACTCGACGACGGCATCCCACGTCCTCGCCGCCGCCTCGCGGTCCAGCCCCCGACGGGCGGCGCCGCGCAGGAAGTCCCTCCGGAACCCCGGCAGCATCTCCTCGTGGTCGAGGTGCCGCCGGACGTGGTCGGCGTAGGTGAGGTTCCACCCGGCGAGCGCCGAGAGGGTCCGCATCACCTGCTCGTGGTAGACGATTACCCCGAACGTCTCCCGCAGAGACGCCTTCAGGTCGGGGTGGAGGTACGTCGGCGGATCCAGCCCCGATCGCCGCCGCAGGTAGGGCGTTACCATGTCCGACTTCACCGGCCCCGGTCGGAAGAGCGAGATGTCGACGATCAGGTCCTCCCACCGGTTCGGCTGGAGCTTCTGGAGCAGCTCGCGCTGTCCGGGCGACTCGATCTGGAAGCAGCCCAGCGTGTCTGACGCGCGGATCATCTCGAAGGTCGGCCCGTCGTCGAGCGGGATCCGGTCGAGGTCGATCTTCTCCCCCAGCGTGCGCGCGATCTCGTCGGTCGCGTGGCGCATCGACGAGAGCATCCGCACGCCGAGCACGTCGAGCTTCAGGTAGCCGAGCAGCTCGACGTCGTCCTTGTCGGCCTGGATCATCCGGTGGCCGTTCGCGGAGCGCTCCAGTGGCACCCGGTCGACGAGGTCGTGCGATGACAGCACGATCCCGCACGGGTGCAGCGCGATGTGTCGCGGGAAGCCGTCGAGTCGCTCGGCCACGCGGAACAGATGTTCGAGCTGCGCCATCGGCAGGTTGATCCCGTCCAGCTCCGGCAGCCGGGCCATCGCCTCCCGGATGTTCCGAGCCGAGATGTGCGGGAAGGACTTCGCGACCATCCCGACCTCGACCTCCGGCAGGCCGAGCGCCTTGCCGACCTCGCGGACCGCCGAGCGTGCGCGGTAGGTGTCGATCATCGCAACGCAGCCGGTGCGGTCGTCGCCGTTCCGGGAGAGCACCATGTCGTAGACGTCCTCGCGACGTGCGGACTCGACGTCGATGTCGATGTCCGGTAGCTCGTCGCGCATGGGGTTCAGGAAGCGTTCGAATGCCAGGTCGTGCCGGAGCGCGTCGACGTCGGAGATCCGGAGCAGGTAGCAGACGAGCGAGCCGGCGGCCGAGCCGCGACAGGAGACGTGGATCCCCAGCGCCCGGATGTCGGCGACGATGTCGGCGACCGTGAGGAAGTACGCCGCGTAGCCCATCCGCCGGATCATCGAGAGCTCGAGGTGGATCCGGTCGCGGAGGCGCTCGTCGTCGGTCATCCCGCGGTCGTGGACGCCGGCCCAGCAGCGCTGGGCCAAGATCGCGTCGGCGCTGCGGCCGGCCGGCGTCGGGAAGTCCGGGAAATGCACCTGTTTCAGCCCGAGGTCGAAGTGGCACGAGTCGGCGATCTCCAAGGTCGCGTCACAGAGGTCGGGGCGTTCGGCGAACAGCAGGCGCATCCCATCGGGAGGCTTCAGCCATCCTTCGGCGTTCGTGCGGGAGACGTGGTTGGCAGCGATC
>JALZDC010000385.1 GCA_030862755.1 Actinomycetota bacterium | reverse complement strand
GTGCTCGAGCCAACCGTTGCGTCCATCGCACCCTCCCCGTGAGTTACGTGAGGGTCGCGACGCTACCCGCCGCCCTGTGGCCGCTCAATGGGTCCTCGTCACAGGTCTGGGGGACGGCCGTTGTGATGAGGGGACAGTCCGGCCAGGGTCGCGATCCGCAGCGCGAGCGTGATGTCCAGGCGCGCCCGCGGGTCATCGAGGTCGACCCCCAGGATCTCCTCGATCCGGCGCAGGCGGTAGGCGACGGTGTTGAAGTGCACGAACGAACGCCTCGCCGCCTCTCGCTGGTTGAAGCCGGCGTCGACGTAGGCCTCCAGCGTCGCGAGGAGCTCCCCCCGGCGTTCGCCACCCTGGAGGAGGGGGCCGAGGCTCCGGTTCGCGAACCCGTGCAGCTCCCGCGGATCGACCGCGGAGATCAACAGACGGGAGACGCCCAGGTCGGCGGCGTTCACCACCTGTCCGGGACGGCCCAACTTCGCCGCCGCATCCAGAGCGCCCATGGCGAGCCGGAAGGACGGCTGGTAGTCGTCGGGCGACGAACAGCGATCGCCGATGGCGGCCGACACCGCGAGCTCGGGGATCTGCTCCCCCAGCGTCTCCAGGACGTGGTTGGCAAGCGCCCCCGCCGGCCGGCGCGCATCTTCCCCGGCTGGGGCCAGGATCACGGCCGCTTCCCCCTGGATGGTGACGACGGTTCCGGGGGTCGCCGCCCCCTGCAGGACTTCGGCGAAGCGTCGTCTCAGCTCGGTCAGGCGCTCCGCGCCGAACGCATCGTCGGTCCCGGCGGGCTCGTCGATCCGGACGACGAGAAGGTCACACGGCGCCGACAGATCGAGACCGATGCGAGCCGCCCGGGCGGTGATCGACCCCACGCTCGCGTACGACCGCGCGATGAGATCGCCCACCACGTCTCCGCGGAGACGCTGCTCGAAGGCCACCTGGGCCCGGAGCTTGGCGAACTCGAGCGCGACGCCGGTCCCGGCCACCTCGAGGAGCGCCCGATCGAGCGGGTCCAGGGCGCCGCTGGCGCCAAGGATCAGGTATCCGGCGGTCTCGCCGCCGAGCCTGACCGGGGCCATGACCCGGGCGGCTCCCGATCCGGTGGGGGGCAGCTCGGCCGGCACGCCCGTCTCGCGGACCGTCTCCAGGATGCCTCCCAGGCCTTCGACGGCCTCCGCGTCTCGCGGCAAGGCTAGCTCCTGCCAAGCCGCACCGTTCCGGGAGGACGGGCCGTGCGGGTCGGCGCCGGCGACGACGTGGAGCAGGTGATCCTGCACGACCACCGAACGCTCCAGGACCTCCGCGAGCTCCTTCGCAACACCGGCGTGACCGCGATCCAGGAGGATCTGCCTCACGATGCGCTGTTGGAGCGTGAGGGATCGGTCGAGCTCCCTGTTCGCATGCGCCAGGTCCTCGGCCAACCGAACCTCGTTCCGATAGCGCGTGGCATTGTCGATGGCGATCGCGGCGTGGTTCGCGAAGGTCGTCAGCAGCCGGGCATCCTCTTGTCCGAAACGTCGACCCGTGTGGGTCGCATGGACGTTCAGGGCGCCGATGGCCTGAGCGCGGGCGATCAGAGGAGCGCAGAGCACCGAACGGAACCGGTAGCGATCAAGGCGCTTCACGCGGTGTCGGTAACGCTCGTAATCATTCACGATGACCGCGCGACGTGCGCTCATCGCTCGCGACGAGACGCCTTCGCCCAGGTCCATCTCGAAGCCGACCATCTCCGACGGGAAGTTCGCCACGGCGACGACCCGGAGCATCTGCTGTTGCTCGTCGAGCAGCAGCATGTCGCCGCTGTCGGCCCCGAGAAGCTCCGCGGCGTCGCGGACGATCTCCGACAGCACGGCGTCGAGATCGAGGGAGGCAGCCACCCGCTGGGCCGTCTCCTGGAGCCTGGCCACCTCCGCATCGCGTCCACGGTCGTGGAGGACGAGTCCGGCGCGAGAGAGCGCGAGCAGGACCAGCGGGATCCAGGCATCGAACATCGCTTCGGCTTCGGGTGGAACGGCAGCGAGAGCGAGCACCTGCCCCCCTGCTCCGGTGTCCTGGGCGCGGCCGACGAGCGACCGGTCGCGAGGCGACACGGTTACGTGGTCCGTGCCGTGACGGAGAGCCGCCCCGATCTCTCGCAGTTCGTCTTCCGGAGGGATGTCGAGTCCGGGGGTCGCTCGCGCCTCGATGCCCCGCGGCAAGACGATCGCCACGATCCCCTCCTCGCACCCGAGCTCGACGATCGTGTCGAGGGCTCGCTCGAGGATCGCGCGCGCCTCGACGGCGGACGCGGGCGGGACGCAGAGCTCGAGCACCGATCCCGGAGGTACCACGACGGCGGTCACTGCGCCGTGAGCCCCGCATCGACGACGAGCGCGTGGCCGGTGACGAGTGAGGAGTCGTCCGAGGCGAGGAACAGAGCGGCTTTCGCGACCTCGATCGGCGTTCCCTGCCGGCCCATCGGGATGAACGCATCGATGTACGGCTCGAGGGCGTCGCGACCCCCGGACTCCTCGATCACCGGGTCGTTGAAAGGCGTGTCGACCCACCCGGGGCAGAGGCAGTTCACGCGCACCCCCTGACGCGCGAAATCCAGGGCCATCTGCTTCGTGAGCATCACGAGCGCGCCCTTGCTCGCACAGTAGGCGGCGATGTTCGGCTCGGCCACGACGCCAGCCGTCGACGACGTGTTGATGATCGATCCGACACCGCTTCGGATCAGATGCGGGAGCGCGTGCTTCGCGCACAGGAACGCACCGGTCACGTTGACCGCCAACGTCCGCTGCCAGTCCTCGACCGAGAGGGTCAGCGCCGTGCCGGGCAACAGGACGCCCGCGTGGTTGTGGAGGATGTGGAGGACCCCGAAGGCGGCGACCGTCTCCCCCACGAATCGCTCGACGTCCGCGGGATCGGAAACGTCGCCTCCCAGGCCGAGGGCCTCACCCCCTCTTCGGCGGATCCCCTCCGCGACCTGCTCGGCCGCCTCGGTACGGACGTCCACCACCGAGACGGCCGCGCCCTCGGCGGCGAAGAGCTCCGCGGTCGCCGCCCCGATGCCCGACCCGGCGCCCGTGATCAGGGCTGCCTTCCCGTCGAGTCGACCCATCCAGCCCCTCCCTCGTCGGTTCCCTTTGGTGCATCACAACAACGGAGCATCGGTGGTGCTGGTGGTATCACACATAGGGCCAGCGGGGAAGTCGGTGGTAGCGTCCCCGAGGGTCGCTGCGAAAGGAAGACGGTGGAACGGCGGATCGCGTTCATCAACCCGTTCGGCACGGAGATCTACGACGACATCATCCGAGACACGTTGGTGCCGCATGCGTCGGACGGTACGGCGGTCGATATCCGGCACATCGAGGGAGCGCCGGCGAACATCGACTACTACTGGCCCAAGCACCTGATCGAGGTCGCGGTCTTCGACGAGGTGATGCGCCTCGAGGAGGCGGGCTACGACTCGGTCGTCGTCGGCTGCTGCTACGACCCCGGCGTGCGTGTGGCGCGCGAGCTCGTCGACATCCCCGTGGTGGGCCCTCTCGAGGCCGCGATGAACATGGCGAGCTACTTCGGCCACGACTTCACGATCGTGACCGACCACCGCAAGGCGCTCCCCTACCTGGAGGATCTGGTCCGTCTCTACGGCGGCGAGAACTGTCGCGGCGTCCGGTGCATCGACTGGTGGGTCACCGAGATGGTGCAGGACCCAGCCGCGGTGGCGCGGGACGCGGCGGCCGAGTGCCTGCGAGCGCTCGACGAGGACCGGGCGGAGGTCGTGATCCTCGGATGCACCATCATCGGCGGCTGCCTGGAGAAGCAGATCATGACCACGGGGGAATACGGCGCGCTCCCGATCCTCAACCCGAACCTGCTGGCCCTGAAATCGGCGGAGATACTGGCGGACCTCTTCAAGCGAGGGAAGTACACGCTCAGCCGGCGGGGTTACTACCAGAAGCAGTCGCAGCACGATGCCGCCGACTTCGAAGATGTCCGGCGCCGTTACCGACTCGTGGAGATGGAGCCGGAGCCGGCACCCGACCAGCGTTGAGCCGACTCATCCTCCGAGACTCGACCGGTCCTCGATCTCCCACGCGTGGTCGAGGACGTGCCACGCCGCCCGGCGCACGAAGTATGGGGCCGACCACCTCTTCCCGCCGCGCGGGCCTCGCGCCGGGATCCCCTCGATGACCGCGCGCTCCAGCCCTTCCAGGACGATGGCTCGCTCGTCGGCGCGAAGGGCACCGGCGTCCGCCTCGTCGAAGCCCTTCGCCTGGGCGCCGATCATGCGCGCGTAGCTCGCCTCCGCTCCGACGACGTGCGCCAGGATCGCGTCGAGCGCCCGGCCACCGCCACGCGGCCCCTTCTCCAACTCGCCACCGACGCCCTCGGCCGCGCGATCGAACGCCTTCCATGAGGCGCGGAGGATCTTCTCCTGGCGAGCCAGCCACCGGCGAGCGACCGACCTCGCGTCCGCCTTCGGTGCGATCGAGGGAGCGCCGAAGTCGGTGGTGGCGTCTCCCTTCGATCGCTCAACGACATGGAGGGACGAGGCCTTCGTAGGCGGCGTGAAGCGGACGCCCGACCCCCTCAGGACGGCCGCGTAGCGAGACCCGTAGGCGAGCAGCGCCTCGAGTGCGTCCTCCTCGTTCCGAGCGCTCCGACACCATCCGGGCCAGTCCAGCGCTCCGGCGAACACAC
This sequence comes from Actinomycetota bacterium, assembly GCA_030862755.1. GTDB lineage: Bacteria > Actinomycetota > UBA4738 > UBA4738 > HRBIN12 > JAJNBA01. The sequence goes on along the minus strand of JALZDC010000385.1, from coordinate 2,713 downwards.
GCTTGGCGCCGACCTCGAGATAGACGTCGACGGGCATCCGCCGAGGCTACGAGCCCTGGAGCTGCCCGCCGACGTACTTCGCTTGCCCGTTCCCTTCGTAGAGGTACTCCACGACCCCGTCGAGCCCTGGCTGGTCGGGATCGGTATCGTCCTCTCGGTCCGGTCGCCCCGGCACGTACACAGGATGGCCCTCCTCGAGCTGGTCCTCAGGGATCTCTTCCTCACGGCCGTCGAGCGGTCCATCGATGAACTTCACTCGCATCGGCTAGGCCTGCTCACATTCCGGGTGACCGCACATGCACGGCTGCGGTCCCGCCGACGGTCCCGCCGCGGCCACGCTCCGGCAATGGTCCGAGCAGTAGGCACCCGTCTCTCCCACCTGGCAGCGGCAGGCATCGTGCGCACACTTCTCCATCTTCCGATCACCTCCGGACCCACACATACCCCCCCGAGGGAGCGTGGAAGCCTCTACTTCTTTGGCCGCTTGTGTTCTTTAGGCGGGAGCTCCTCGGCGTGGTCGAGGGAACGGGCTGCCCACTCGCGGACCCGGTCCGGCTCATCACGCCAGGCGGGGGGGAGCACGACGTACTCCTTCATCGGGCGACCGAACATCGGCTCGAAGGGTCGGCCGCCCAACCCGATGACCTCCGCGCGGTCGTCTTCCGGGAGCCGCACGAGCACGTCGTCGCCGAAGATCCCCATGAACATGTTGCCGTTCACGAACGCCGAGAGTTGACCGAACATCGGCCGTGAGGTGACCGCCGGGTGATCGGGAACGACGGAGGCGAAGAAGTCCTTCGTCGCTTCCGACGGCTTCGGCATCTTCGACGGCGCCACGTCGGAACCCTACCCCTCCCCGCCGGCAGGCGGGAGCGTGAAGACGATCGTCGTACCTCCCGGATCGCTCTCGGCACGGATCCGGCCGCCGTGAATCTCGACGAGCGTCTTGGCTATCGCCAAACCGAGGCCGGCGCCCGGCGAGTCCACCGATCGTGAGAAACGATCGAACACGTGGGGGAGCCGATCGGGCGAGATCCCGGTGCCGGTATCGACGACCGAGAACTCGACGCCCTGATCCGTCGCGACGGCGGTGACGCGCACCTCGCCGCCGGCAGGGGTGTGACGGAGCGCATTGGACACGAGGTTGCTCAAGACCTCGGCGAGGCGGAACGGATCCACATCGATCGCCGGGATGATGCCAACGGTGCCGCCCTCGAGTCGGACGCCGTTCTCACTCGCCTGGAGCGTGAACGACTGGACTGCCGCGTCGATCAGCTGCCGGGGCTCGGTCGGCTCGCGGTGCAACGTGAGGGCGCCCGCCTCGGCGGTCGACAGCGTCTGCAGGTCGTCGAGCAACCGCGACATGCCTCTGCTCTCCCCGAGGATCGCGCGAAGATGCGCCTCGTCGAGCGGATAGAGGCCGTCGATGAGCGCCTCGAGCGTGGCCTGGATCACGGAGAGCGGGGTCCGGAGCTCGTGCGCGACGTCCGCCAGGAGCTGCCGACGGCGGGCTTCGTTCGTGCCGAGCCGCTCGGTCATCTCGTTGAACGCGCGACCGAGGCGCCGGACGTCGCGAGAGCCTCTTTCCCGCACCCGGACCTCGTAGTCGCCGGCCGCGACCCGGTCGGCGGCCTCCATCACCTCGCCGACGGGGGCTGCCACCCGGCGCCCTGCGCGGGCCACCAGGATCAGCACGAGCACCACTCCGATGATCGCGAACGGGATGAGCGGGCCACGGTGCTCTTCACCCCGGAACAACAGTCCGCCGACCAGCGCCGAGAGTCCGACGATCGCGGCGAAGACGACCCCCAGGACTACGACGAATCTCTGCACGAAGTGGCGGCGCACCCCTCGCCAGGCCTCCGGACCGCGAGGCGGCCATCCTTCGTCCTCGGGCCACCACGGTGGCTTGCCGCTCCCCCAGGGCGGGCCTCCGCGCCAGGGCGGACCGCCCCACGGCGGGCCGTGGCCGTGATCGTGCCGGTCGCGTTGGTCAGTCATCGGCGAACCGGTATCCGACGCCGTGGACCGTGAGGACGTACCGAGGCTTGCCCGGCTCGGGCTCGAGCTTCTTGCGGATGTTCTTCACGTGCGCGTCGATCGCGCGCTCGTAGGACTCGATCGCCACCCCGTGGATCGCATCGAGCAGCTGCCCGCGCGTGAACACCCGCCCGGGTTCCCGCGTGAGCGCCGCCAGCAGCTGGAACTCGGTCGGCGTGAGCTCGAGCGGACGCCCACCGACGGTGACTCGCATCCGCTGTGGGTCGATCTCCAGATCCGCGACACGGATCGGCTCCTCCCGCAGCATCTCGGCCGTCGAGCTCCTCCGGAGGACGGCGCGGACCCTCGCCACCAGCTCCTTCGGGCTGAACGGCTTGACGACGTAGTCGTCCGCCCCGAGCTCGAGTCCGACGATCCGGTCGGTCTCCTCGCCGCGTGCGGTGAGCATCACGATCGGGACGCGCGAGGAGCCGCGGAGCTCTCGCGCCACATCGAGGCCGTCCAGGCCTGGGAGCCCGAGATCGAGCACGACGAGGTCGGGCTTCGACCCCCGGGCGCTCGCGAGGGCGGCCTCTCCGCTGGAGGCCACGATCACATCGAAGCCGGCGTCGGCGAGGTAGTCGCGGACGACCCGCGCGATCTTCATCTCGTCCTCCACGACCAACACCGTCTTCACGGAGCCTCCTCGATGCCGCTGTCACAGTGCAGCGGC